>CAJOKK010000006.1 GCA_905235165.1 uncultured Atopobiaceae bacterium
AAGGGTAAGCGTCGTCAGATCGGTGCAAGGAAGAAGGGCTAGGAGTAAACCATGGCGAAGAAGCAGCAGAAGGTCACCCGCGTCCGTCGCGCTGACCGCAAGAACATCGCTGTGGGCCAGGCCCACATCAAGAGCACGTTCAACAACACCATCATCTCGATCACCGACCCCCAGGGCAACGTCATCGCTTGGCAGTCCGGTGGCACCGTCGGCTTCAAGGGCTCCCGCAAGTCCACTCCGTTCGCGGCTCAGGTCGCGGCTGAGACCTGCGCCAAGGCAGCCATGGAGCACGGCGTGCGTAGGGTCGCCGTGTTCGTTAAGGGCCCGGGCTCTGGCCGCGAGACGGCCATCCGCTCCCTTCAGGCCGCTGGCCTCGAGGTCTCGGGCATCCAGGACAAGACCCCCATTCCGCACAACGGTTGCCGTCCGTGCAAGCGTCGTCGCGTGTAGGTAGGAAGGACAGTAGCAATGGCAATTGATAGGACCTAGGACCCCTGTCCTCAAGCGCTGCCGCCAGCTTGACATCGACCCGATCGTTATGGGCATCAACAAGAAGTCCAACCGTCAGCCCAAGCAGCGTCGTCGTCAGCAGAGCGAGTACGGTCAGCAGCTTCGCGAGAAGCAGAAGGCCAAGTTCATCTACGGCGTTCTCGAGAAGCAGTTCCGCAGCTATTACGACAAGGCCCTCAAGCTCGATGGCATTACTTACCGGTGACAACCTGATGTCCATCCTCGAGAGCCGCCTCGACAACGTGGTGTTCCGTCTGGGCTTTGCCCGCACCCGCAAGGAGGCCCGTCAGACGGTCCGTCACGGTCACATCACCGTGAACGGCAAGCGTCTCGACATTCCTTCGTACCGCGTCAAGACCGGTGACGTCATCGCCGTCTCCAGCAAGGCTAAGGACCTGCTGCCCATCAAGGAGGCCCTCATCTCCTCCGAGAGCATGGCCGTCCCCGGCTGGCTCGAGGTTGACATCGAGAAGCTCCGCGGCACCGTCCTTCAGCTTCCCACCCGCGACCAGATTGATCTCGACATCGACGCTCAGCTCATCGTCGAGCTCTACTCGAAGTAATCGCTTCTGGGACGGTAGGAGGAACCATGTCCGAATTCATCCGGCCTCAGGTGTCGGTAGAAGAGGTCAACGAGAACCTCGCGCGCGTGAGCGCCGAGCCGCTTGAGCGCGGCTATGGCGACACCCTGGGCAACTCGCTTCGTCGTGTGCTGCTTTCCTCTCTGGGAGGCGCCGCGGTCGAGGCTATCCAGATCGATGGTGTCCAGCACGAGTTCACGACGGTCCCCGGCGTCTTCGAGGATGTCACCGACATCGTCCTGAACGTCAAGGGTCTGGTGCTTCGTTCTATGGGCACTGGCGACGAGGCTACCGCCTCTATCAACATCGACGGACCCTGCGTTGTTACCGGTGGGGACTTCAATGTCCCGGCGGAGTTCGAGCTCGTTAATCCTGATCACCACATCTGCACCCTTGGCGAGGGCGCTCACCTCTCCATGCAGATGCGCATCGGTTGCGGCCGCGGCTATGTCTCCGGTAACGACAACGAGCGCGACAGCGATGCCATCGGCGTCATTCATGTCGACTCTCTGTACTCTCCGGTGCGCCGCTGCGCCAAGGTCGTTGAGCCTTGCCGCGTTGGCCAGCACACCAACTACGACCGTCTCGTCCTTGAGGTCGAGACGGATGGCTCCGTCACGCCGCGTGAGGCGGTCGTTGAGGCGGCTAACATTATCAACCAGCATATGAGCGCCTTCATGACGTTGGCTGAGGAGGAGGAGGTCGAGGAGGAGTCTTCGATCTTCGCCACCGGCGTCGAGGAGGACAACACCGAGCTTGACAAGCAGATTGAGGATCTGGACCTCTCCGTCCGTTCCTACAACTGCCTCAAGCGCGCCGGTATCCACTCCGTGCGCCAGCTCGTGGAGTTCTCTGAGAACGACCTGCTCAACATCCGCAACTTCGGCGTGAAGTCCATCGAGGAAGTCAAGGACAAGCTTGAGGCCATGGGTCTCGGGCTGAAGCCTTAGGCTGCGCGTTTACCAAGGAGACAGACCATGAGGCACAACAAGAAGAGGGGCATGAAGCTCGGTACCGACGCCTCTCACACCAAGGCAATGAAGAAGAGCCTGGTCAAGGCTCTGCTTGCCAACGACCGCATCAAGACTCTCGACGTGCGCGCCAAGGCCATTCGTCCCGACGTGGACAAGGTCATCACCTGGGCCAAGCGCGGCGACCTCGCTGCCCGCCGTCTGGCCATCGCCAAGGTTGGCGACGCCCAGATCGTCGGCGAGATCTTCGACAAGGCTGCTCAGGGCATGTGGGCTGACCGCAACGGTGGTTACACCCGCATCATGAAGCTTGGCCCCCGCAAGGGCGACGCCGCCGAGGTCGTCATCATCGAGCTCGTCACCGAGCCCGTCAAGTCCAAGGCTGCCCCGGTTGCCGAGGTGACCAAGGTCGAGGAGTAAGCTACTCCCGCACTCGTTTTCTTGAAGGGCCCTGGGCTTACCAGGGCCCTTTTTGTTTGTGCGCTGCCCTAAGCCCCTTTCAGCGGCTCAGGTGGCGCAGACCTATCGGAGGTTTCGTGGCTAAGACCCTAGTCATACAGCTTGGCTATCGTGGGGCCGACTTCTCGGGCTATGCCGAGCAGCCTGGCCAGCGCACGGTAGCCGGAGAGCTGCGATCTGCGCTCGAGTGCGCGCTTCGACGTGAGGTCGAGCTGACCTGTGCTGGCCGCACCGATGCGGGCGTCCACGCGCTTGCCCAGTACGTGAGTCTTCCCGTCTCTGACGAGGAACTTCTCGAGCAGGGCAGGCGTCTGCGCCGCTCGCTGACGGCCCTCACGCCCGACGACATCTCCATCAAAGGCCTCTTTGAGGCTCCCGAGGGCTTCTCTGCTCGCTTTGACGCCCTCTCGCGCCGCTACCGCTATCGCATCAGCGGCCCCGAGGCTGGGCGTCCCGTCTTGGGTTGGGATCACGTCTGGTGGTTGCGTACGGGCCATGCGCTTGATGCCCCGCGCATGCACGAGGCGGCCCAATGTCTTGTGGGCGAGCATGACTTTGCCAGCTTCTGCAAGGCGTCGTCGGCCCAGCTCCTAGCTGCTGACGGTCGTTCCACCTGTCGCTATCTGAGCGAGGTCAGCGTCTCGCGCATCGTGGAGGCGGGGGAGGAGCTTGTGGTGATTGACGTGCAGGGCAATGCCTTCTTGCACAACATGGTGCGCGCCATCACCGGAACGCTCGTTGAGGTTGGCCAAGGCCGTCGCGATCTCACGTGGGTTGCCCAGGCCCTCGCCAAGCGAGACCGCACGGCAGCGGGGCCAACTGCGCCAGCCTGCGGCCTTACCTTCGAGAAGGTCATCTATCCCGAGGGCTCTCTGACGCCCATCTCCTAGGGCCTACGCCCCGTCCCCTCGTCCGCACGAAAGCGCGGACCCATCCCAGAATGTTGCCAAGGGAGGCATGCATGGATCTTTTGCTCGACGTGCTCAAAGACAGTCTCAAGGATACGGCGCAGCTCGTGCCCTTTCTCCTTCTGACCTACCTCGCGATGGAGGCCCTTGAGCACGGTACCTCTGATCGCGCCGAGCACGTAATCGCTCGCGCCGGAGCTGCGGGGCCGATTGTTGGTGCCCTTTTGGGAGGCCTTCCCCAGTGTGGCTTCTCCGCCATGGCGGCTACGCTCTATGCCGGCCGCGTTGTGACCATGGGTACGCTCATCGCCGTGCTGCTCTCCACCTCCGACGAGATGGTCCCCGTTTTTCTCGCCCACTGCGAGCCTATCTCGCGCCTGCTTACGCTGGTGGGCTTCAAGGTTCTTGTCGGCATGGTCATGGGCCTTGTGATCGATGCTGTTCTGCGTGCCCTACATCGCACGGGTGACGGCCAGCCGCACATCGAGGAGCTGTGCGAGCGCGCCCACTGCGATTGCGCCTCCCTCGACGAGCTTGACGAGAAGGACGGCCACGCTCACGACGGGCACGACCACCATGCCCACGGGCATGCCCACGCCCACGCACGCGAGGGTCACGGTCGCTTGTGGCACATCATGCGCTGCGCCCTCGTGCACACCCTTGAGGTCACGGTCTCGATCTTTGTCATCAGCTTCGCCTTTGGCCTTCTCATCGAGCACGTTGGTTCCGATGCGATTGGTGCTTTTCTCGGCATTCACCCCGTGCGCGCGACCTTCCTGGCGGGGCTGATCGGCCTTATCCCCAACTGCGGTGCCTCCGTTGCCCTTACGGAGCTGTACCTCTCGGGAACGCTCGCCTCCGGTCCGATGGTCGCTGGTCTGCTCGTCTCGGGTGGCGTGGGCCTGCTCGTTTTGTTCGGGACCAATGCTGACCTGCGCGAAAATGGTGTAATTACCGCCATCACCTACGCGACCGGCGTACTTGTAGGCCTTATGGTCAACGCATTAGGTATCATCTTCTAGGTAGCGAGATGTGCCGCTGACCCACATTGGTATCGGCGGCATGAAGCAAGGAGGTCCCATGTTCAGGAAACGCGAGCGCTTCGAGCGCTGCGACGTCCCCAAGCCTGGTCCACTGCGCAACGTCTTCGCAGTGGTTGTGCTCATAGTCTGCCTCGTATCCTTCGGGATCCTGTGCAGTAAGAGCTGGTACAAGGCAAACCAGCTCAACGGCCTCAATAGTGAGGAACTTGACGATGCCCTGTACGAGCAGGTCGACCCCACGGAGCCTACGGGTGGGCGCGTTTGGTCTGACGACGACTTCTCCAACGTGCAGATCTTCCTTGTTGACGACATCAATGCCGAGCAGCCCGAGCTCAAGGCTGCGCAGATCTTCGTCTACGACTCCACGGCGGAGAAGGCCACCATCGTCGACCTCCCCATCAACATGAAGGTCTGGCTGAAGGACAGCACGTCCACGCTGCCCATCCAGTTTGCCGAGGGCGGTGCGGAACAGGCCCTTCCCTTCGTTACCAGTGCCGACAACGTTCACGTGAGCCATGTCATCGTGGCGTCTGAGAGCTTCTGGGATCAGGTTTCGAGCTTCAAGGGCTCGGCCTTCTCGGCCATGTTCTCCGACCAGACCGATGACTTTGCCACCATGACGTCCGACTTCGATCTTGCTGACCTGCTCGAGTTTTCCGAGCGCGTTCAGAAGATCGGTTACGAGAACATCGAGCACCTCAATCCGCCTACCTGGCCCGAGACCATGCCCGATGGCTCTGAGGTGTCTGTTGTTGACTGGCAGGAGCTTCCCACGCAGCTGGGCATCTTCGTCTATCCCGAATAAGGCCCTTGCCCATTCGCGTACGCAGCAAAACGCCCCTTTCGTCCAAGACGAGAGGGGCGTTTTCCTGTTTCCGAATGATTCAGTTACCCACATCGAGCAGTTTGCTCCGTTTCGGCTTTTATCCCTGTTGTTGCAAACTTTCTAAACGAAACGTGAATCTCAAGTGCTTCTATCGTGTTAAAAACGTAGTTTCGATGCCTAAATTTCTGTTACCGCTGGCGCACGCGGAATGCAGGAGCATAATGCAAAAACAAACATCCATATAACTAAAGCCGTATTTCCCGAATTGGATACAAGGAGCAAATACAGGTGAGCCAAAGGGAGCCACAAGTTTCAATTATTATGCCGGCGTACAACGTAGATCGTTACGTCCGCCGAGCCGTGCAGAGCTTGCAAATCCAGTCGTTTGACGATTTTGAGTTGCTGGTAGTTGATGATGGCTCGAGCGACCGAACGGGCCGCATCCTTGATTCTCTGGCTGAGCGCGATATTCGCATTAAGGTCTTCCACACCGCCAACGCTGGTGCCCCGGCGGCGCGCAACTTGGCCCTCGATCGCGCCAAGGGCAAGTACGTCATGTTCATGGACGCGGACGACTGGGTAGAGTCCGACGCCCTGCGCGACATGGTTGACCTTGCGGAGAAGGACCAGCTTGAGCTCGTTATCGCCGCCTTCTATATCGATACCTACTACGGAGATGCGGGCGAGCACTATAGCGAGGTAAAGGGCTGCCCGAGTGCTCTGTACGAGAGCAAGCAGGAGTTTCGCTCGGTGGCCTGGCAGCTCTTCGATCAGAATCTCTTCTACTCGCCGTGGAACAAGCTCTTCTTGCTCTCGCGAATCAAGGAGCTTAACCTGCGCTTCCGTCCCACCTTCATGGATGACTTCCCCTTCGTGCTCGACTACATCCGCGACGTCGTGCACGTTGGCGTGACCGAGCGCCCCTACTACCACTTCATCCGTCAGCGCGAAGAGTCCGAGACCGCCCGTTGGCGTCCCAATCTCTACGAGAAGCGCGAGGAGGAGCATGGTTGGATGCTCGATCTCTATGACCACTGGGGGCTTTCCGGTGATCCTGCCAGCATGGAGATGATTCAGCGTCGTTACATCGAGCGTTTGGTGGGCTGCATAGAGAACGTCTGCAACCCCAAGTGCACGCTTCCCGCCAAGGAGAAGAAGCAACTCATTGGCAAGATGATAACAACAGAAAACGCGCGTGTTGCAGCCTCGATGGCGCGCCCGCGAACTATGATGCTGCGTGCTATGGTATCTCCCATCAAAGCGGGCAACGTTGGTTTGTCGTATAACGAGGGCAAGTTCATCTCCTTCGTGAAGCGACATAACACCAGGCTCTTCGCCATGTTGAAGGCGAATCGCTAATTCACCACGCACCTAACGATGCTTGCCCCTTCTGGCGATTGCTCGCCGAAGGGGCTTTTTTCAAAAAGAAACCGAGAGAAGGGAAGGCATGCCAAAGCAGACACAGCCCCGTCCCGTCCGCCTTGTGTGCGGACTCGGAAACCCTGGCAGCGAGTATGCCCAGACCCGCCACAGCGCCGGCTTCGCCACGGTTGACGTGCTTGCCGAGCGTTGGGGCGTGCGCTACTGGAAGGAGCAGCAGGGCAATCTCGTGGCCACCTACAAGCTGCGGCTTCCCGATGGCAACACGCGCGAGATCTTGCTCGCGAAGCCTCAGAGCTACATGAACACCTCGGGCGGTCCGCTTTCCAAGCTCATGCGAGCCGAGCAGATCCAGCCGTCCGAGATCCTTGTCGTCCACGATGAGGTTGACCTGCCGGCGGGGGAGGTGCGCGCGAAGTGGGCCGGTGGTCTCAACGCCCACAACGGCTTGCGTTCCGTTGCCGCCAAGCTGGGAACGCAGGACTTTGCGCGTGTTCGCTTTGGCATCGGCCGCCCGCCAGGAAAGATGTCGGTGGCCGACTGGGCGCTGCGCCAGCTCAAGGGTTCCTTTGCCGACGAGTTCGCTGTGCAGGCGAATCTGGCCGCTGACATGGTAGAGGACGTGCTCGTGCGAGGGATAGCGGCCTGCTCATAGTAAAATCAGCAAACTAGGCACCAAGTGCGTCCCATGCGGTGCGAAGCGATCTACCAAGAAAACGATTGGCGGCGGGCGGGTGCGTCTCGCCTGACGCCATGCTGGGGTGTGTACGGGAGGAGAGAGACACACATGTTCAAGATTCTCCAAAAGACGCAGTTCTCAGAAAAGGTGTTCAAGTTCCGTATCGAGGCTCCGGAAATGGCCAAGCATGCACATGCCGGCCAGTTCCTGATGGTTCGCGCCAACGAGTGTGGCGAGCGCGTGCCCTTTACCTTTGCGGACTGGAATGCCGAGGAGGGCTGGGTTGAGTTCATCTTCATGGTGGTGGGCAAGACCACCACGCTGCTGTCCAGCTACCAGGAGGGCGACGCCATCTTGGACGTGACCGGTCCTCTGGGACAGCCCACCGAGATGGGCGAGGGCAAGTGGATCGTCATCGGTGGCGGCGTTGGCCTGGCCATCGCCTTCCCCGTGGCACGCCAGCTCGTGGCGACCGGTCATGAGGTCCACGCCATCATGGGCGCGCGCACCAAGGACTTGCTGCTGCTCGAGGAGCAGTTCCGCTCCATCCTGGATGACGACCACATCCACATCACGACCGACGACGGCTCCTATGGCGAGAAGGGCGTCGTGACGATTCCCGAGGAGCGCATCCTCTCCGCTGGCGAGGCTGACCACGTCTTCTGCGTCGGCCCCGTTCCCATGATGAAGTTCGCCACCTTGACGGCGGAGAAGTACAACACGCCCATCATCGCCTCGCTCAACCCCATCATGGTTGACGGTACGGGCATGTGCGGCTGCTGCCGCGTCGAGATTGACGGCCAGACCAAGTTTGCCTGCGTTGACGGTCCCGACTTCGACGCCACGAAGGTCGACTGGAACGACCTGCGTGCCCGCCAGGCGGCATACCTAACCGAGGAGGGCCAGTCCCTCAAGGCCTATGAGGAGGCGACGTGCGCATGCCAGAGGTAAACGGTCGTTGGGTCGCAAACATGGATCTTCCCCGCACTCCCGACAACGAGGAGCCCGCAGCCGAACGAGCTTGCGACTTCCGCCCTGTCGACAAGGGCTTCACTGAGGAGATGGCCGTTGCCGAGGCTTCTCGCTGCATGCGCTGCAAGAAGCCCCTGTGCGTCGAGGGCTGCCCGGTCAACATCGACATCCCCACCTTCATCACCCACATCTACGAGCGCGAGTTCGGTAAGGCGCTCGACACCATCCGCGAGAGCTCCATGCTGCCGGCAATCTGCGGCCGCGTCTGCCCGCAGGAGAACCAGTGCGAGGGCAAGTGCGTCCGTGGCCGCAAGGGCGAGCCCGTCGCCATCGGCCAGCTCGAGCGCTTCCTGGGCGACCAGCCTGAACTCGCGTCCAAGCCGGCCGTGAAGCCCGCCAACGGCAAGAAGGTCGCCGTCATCGGTTCGGGCCCCTCCGGCATCGCCTGCGCCGGCGAGCTCGCCCGCAACGGCTTCGACGTCACCGTCTTCGAGGCCTTCTTCACGGGTGGCGGCGTTCTTGTCTACGGCATCCCTGAGTTCCGTCTGCCCAAGGCGGTCGTCAAGCGCGAGATCGACGGCCTGCGCGACCTGGGCGTCAAGTTTGAGTTCAACTCGGTCATGGGCCGTCTGGCCGACGCCGAGGAGCTGCTGGGGGAGAAGGGCTTCGACGCCCTCTACGTCGCAACGGGTGCGGGCCTTCCCAAGTTCCTCAACATCCCGGGCGAGAACCTGCCCAACGTCTTCTTTGCCAACGAGTACCTCACGCGCGTGAACCTCATGAAGGCTAACGAGTTCCCCGAGTACGACACGCCCACCAAGCACGGCAAGAACGTCGTGGTCTTCGGTGGCGGCAACGTGGCCATGGACGCCGTGCGTACCGCCAAGCGCCTGGGCGCCGAGCACGCCATTATCGCCTACCGCCGCACCGAAGACGAGATGCCCTGCCGTAAGGCCGAGCTGCATCACGCCAAGGCCGAGGGCGTCGAGGTCCTTCCGCTCGTCGCGCCGCTCGAGTTCTTCAAGGGCGAAGACGGCAACGTCGCCGGCGTTCGTGTGCAGCACTGCGAGCTCGGCGAGCCTGACGATTCCGGTCGCCGTCGTCCGGTGCCCATCGAGGGTGCCATCGAGGAGATTCCCTGCGACGTGGCCATCTCGGCCATCGGCACGAACGCGAATCCCTTCGCCAAGCTGATCGGCGGCATGGAGCTCAACAAGTGGGGCTACATCGAGGCCGACGAAGACGGTCGCACCTCAAATCCCAAGATCTGGGCTGGCGGCGACATCGTGACGGGAGCCGCGACGGTCATCTTGGCCATGGGAGCAGGCAAAAAGGCAGCTGCTTCCATTACTGCAGCTCTTTCCTAGCGAACGTCATCCCAAGGGGCGCTGCACTCGACGGCTGGTCTGTCGGGTGCGGCGCCCTTCGCCTTAGCTGGGCGCCAATGTGATAGTTCGGTCGTTGTCTGTGCCTTGAAGCTGCAGGTGAACAATCTGGTATCATTTGAGGCACTTTGGGTTTTGCATATATTGCCTTATTAAGAGGGGGTTCGGTTTCATGCAGAAGAAGATCAGCAACCTGCCGTTCAAGGGTACGAAGGAGCAGGAGGAGCAGCTCAAGGCCGTCATCGCTGAGAACTGTCACGACAAGAGCAACGTCATGGTCGTCATGCAGAAGGCCCAGGACATCTACGGCTACCTGCCGATCGAGGTCCAGGAAATGATCGCCGAGGGCATGGGCGTGCCTCTGGAGAAGGTCTATGGCGTCTCGACCTTCTACGCTCAGTTCGCGCTTTCGCCCAAGGGCAAGTACAACATCTCCGTCTGCCTCGGCACCGCTTGCTACGTCAAGGGCTCCGGCGAGATCCTCGACAGGCTTAAGGAGAAGCTCGGCATCGACGTGGGCGAGTGCACCCCCGACGAGAAGTTCTCCCTCGAGGCCTGCCGCTGCATCGGCGCTTGCGGCCTCGCTCCCGTCCTCACGGTCAACGATGAGGTCTATGGCCGTCTCGTTGCCGATGACGTTGACGAGATTCTCGCCAAGTACAGCGACTAAAGCCCATATCCAGTTGACGTGCTGCGCGTAGAGGGACAGACACCATGAAAATGTCTACGATCAGAGATCTTCTCGGTGCAGATGTTCTGTGCAATGAGGATCTTCTCGACAACGAGGTCTTTTCCGCGTGCGGAAGCGACATGATGAGCGACGTGCTCGCCTATGTCAAAGACCAAGCGGTGCTGCTGACGGGCCTTGTCAACCCCCAGGTGATCAGAACGGCGGAGATGATGGACATGAAGTGCATCGTCTTCGTCCGTTCCAAGAAGCCCACTGAGGCCATGGTCTCCATGGCCGAAGACGACGGCCTCGTCATGATGGCGTCAGACATGCGCATGTACGACGCCTGCGGCACGCTCTATGTCAATGGGCTCATAGGGACGGCCGTCCATGTCTGATCCGCTTGTCTTCCACTTTGACGTAGACGGCGAAAACTTTACGTCTGCGGGACAGGCCTCTACGCAGGTCAAGAAGAACCTGCGTCAGATAGGCCTGTCTCCAGACATCATTCGTCGTGTCTCCATCGCCATGTACGAGGGCGAGATCAACATGGTCATCCATGCCAGCGGAGGCGTTGCCGACGTTACGGTGACCGAGGAGTACGTAGAGATCGTCCTGAAAGACAAAGGCCCTGGCATCGAGAGCGTCGAGCGCGCAATGCAGGAGGGCTTCTCGACCGCCACGGACAGCATCCGCTCCTTGGGCTTTGGCGCCGGCATGGGGCTTCCCAACATGAGGCGCTACACCGATTCAATGGAGATTGATACCGTGGTTGGGGTGGGAACCACCATAACCATGCGTGTAAACCTCTAGCTATTCGTCGGAGGCGGTGGACTGATGGCGAGCAGCACATACGAGCACTCGGTGCAGCTGGACGTTGAGAAGTGCACCGGCTGCACCAATTGCCTGAGAAGGTGCCCGACAGAGGCTATCCGCATTTCTGATGGCCATGCGCGCATCAACGAGTCGCGCTGCATCGATTGTGGCGAGTGCATCCGCATCTGTGCCAACAAGGCCAAGAGGGCCGTGGTCGGCACCCTTGAGGACATGGATCGCTTTCGCTACAAGATCGCCCTGCCGGCCCCGTCGCTCTATGGCCAGTTCGAGAACCTCGAAGACGTTGACTACGTGCTCGAGGGGCTTCTCAAGATCGGCTTTGACGACGTCTTCGAGGTTTCGAAGGCTGCCGAGCTCGTAAGTGCCTACACGCGCCTCTACCTCAAGACCGAGGGCATCAAGTTCCCGGTCATCAGCTCTGCCTGCCCGGTGATCTTGCGCCTGATGGCGCTGCGCTTTCCCTCGCTCAACGACAACGTCATGCACATGCTTCCTCCCATGGAGGTGGCGGCCAAGCTCGCGCGCAAGCGTGCCAAGGAGGCTCATCCCGAGCTTGCCGACGACGAGATCGGCGTGTGCTTCATCTCTCCTTGTCCCGCGAAGGCGAGCTACGTCAAGAATGGCTTCGCGGACTACGAGAGCAAGGTTGACGTGGTTGTCTCCATGAGCGACGTCTACTTTGCCCTTATCGGCAAGATGCCGCGCGATGGCGTGGTTGAGGCTTCCACCGAGTCGGGCATGGTTGGCATTGGCTGGGCCTCTTCGGGCGGCGAGGCAACGGCGCTGCTGAACGACGAGTACCTTGCGGCCGACGGCATCGAGAACGTCATCAACGTGCTCGAGCAGATCGAGAACGGCCACATTCCGCACGTTCGCTTCATTGAGCTCGATGCCTGCACGGCCGGATGCGTGGGCGGTGTGCTTACGGTTCAGAACCCCTATATCGCCAAGACCCGCCTCCAGTCGCTCAGGCGCTACCTGCCCGTGTCGATGAACGTGCTCTCGCCGGAGGAGCAGGAATACATTCCCGAGCTCTACCTCTTCAATGAGCTCCCGACCTACGAGCCCATGGCGGTGCTGTCCCATAACATGGCTGAGTCCATGCGCATGATGGCAGACATCCAGAGGCTGCGAAACGAGCTTCCCGGCATCGACTGCGGTGCCTGCGGCGCTCCCAGCTGCCGAGCCTTGGCCGAGGACATCGTGAAGGGGAGAGCGAAGCTAGAAGACTGCAGGATTGTTGAGAAGTGAGGCGATCGTCTTGAAGGTCGAGGAACTGCTCGAACAAGGATTTGAGGCCGTGGCTCTGCCCGACGGCAGCCGAGAGATCAACGGTGTTTACATCGGCGACCTCTTGAGCTGGGTCATGGGTCGTGCGCAGATGGACAACGCCTGGATCACCATCATGTCCAACGTGAACGTGATCGCGGTGGCAAGCCTTGCCGACACCTCCTGCGTCATCCTGGCGGAGGGCGTCGAGATGACGGAAGACCTTGTCCAGACGGCCTGTGAGAAGGACGTCAACATCTTGCGAATCAGCCAGCCGGCCTACGAGACCGCGCTGCTGCTGTCCCAGCTCATCTCCTAGCCTCCGTACCGCCATGAGCAGCTATCACTACGACCTCCACGTGCATTCGTGCCTCTCTCCCTGCGGAGATGCCGACAACACGCCCAACAACCTAGCCGGCATGGCCTTTCTCAACGGCGTTCAGATCATGGCGCTGACCGATCACAACAGCTCGAGAAATTGCCCTGCCTTCTTTGCGGCGGCCAAGCGCTACGGCATCGTGCCCATCGCGGGCATGGAGCTGACGACGGCCGAAGACATCCATGCGGTCTGCCTCTTCGAGACCCTCGAGGCGGCCCTGGCCTTCAACGACGAGGTTGACAAGCGGCGCGTGCGCATGAAGAACCGCGAGGAGATCTTTGGCGAGCAGCTGATCCTTGACGACGAGGACAACGTGATCGGTCGCGAGGAGGACCTTCTCATCAACGCGACCACGATCGCCTTGGACGAGGCTCCGGCGTTGGCGGCAAGCTTTGACGGCATCTGCTATCCAGCGCACATTGACCGCCCGGCCAACGGAGCCATCTCGATTCTGGGCGACTTCCCGCACTATGTGGGATTTCACCTCGCTGAGCTGCATGATCGGTCTAACGCCGACGAATACGTGCGCAAATATGACCTGGCGGGGATACGCCTGCTCTTTAGCTCAGATGCGCATTACCTTGACCAGCTCAGGGAGGGAGACGACAACGATTCGCTTCAGATCGATGCCGACCTGAGCGACGAGGCGTTGGTTCGCAAGAAGCTGTTCGAAGACCTACGGGCAAAGTAGAGGGGGTGTGACGATGAAAGAGCTATCACTCAACATTCTTGACGTTGCGGAGAACTCCGTGAAGGCCGGTGCCTCCTGCACGCAGATCCTGCTGACGGAGGAGGGCAACCTTCTGACCCTCGAGATCGTCGATAACGGCTGCGGCATGAGCGAGGAAGTTGTGCGCTCGGTGGTCGATCCCTTCTACACAACGAGAACAACGAGGAAGGTCGGCCTGGGCGTGCCGCTGCTCAAGCTCGCGAGCGAGCAGACGGGCGGCAACTTCCAGATCGAGTCGGTCACGGAGCAAGATAATCCCGAAGAACATGGGACGCACGTGACGGCGACCTTCTACACCGATCACATAGATTTCACGCCTCTCGGAGACGTTACCGAGACGCTTTTGACCTTGATTCAAGGACATCCAGACCGCGATTTCGTGTTTTGCCACCAAAGGAATGGACACGTTGTGGAGCTTGATACAAGAGAGCTTCGTGAGGTGCTAGAGGATGTGCCGCTTAACAGCTATGATGTAATGGGATGGATAGGGGGAAATCTGGAAGAACAGTACGACGCTCTATCGCAAGCCGACGGCCATAGTGGAGAGGAATGAGAATGAAGTCACTGGCTGAGTTGCAAGAAATTAAGAACAGGATGAAAGACAAGGTCGTCCTGCGTGACGGTCTTGAGGGCACTCGTGTGGTCGTCGGTATGGCCACCTGCGGTATCGCAGCTGGTGCTCGTCCCGTCCTCAATGCCTTCGTTGAGGGTGTCAACAAGGAGGGTCTCGACGGCACGGTGAGCGTGACCCAGACGGGCTGTATTGGCATTTGCGAGTACGAGCCGGTCGTTGAGGTGTTCGAGGCTGGCAAGGAGAAGGTCACCTACGTGAAGATGACCCCCGAGAAGGCTCAGGAGGTCATCGAGAAGCACCTCAAGGGCGGCCAGGTTATCAATGAATACACGATCGGCGCTGTTACGGCATAAGTTTGGAGGTTTATTGTGATTCGTTCACAAGTCCTAATCTGTGGCGGTACCGGTTGCACTTCCTCGGGAAGTCAGGCAATCCAGGACGCCTTCGAGGCTGCAATCGAGAAGAACGACCTGCAGGACGAGATTAAGCTCGTCCGCACCGGCTGCTTCGGCCTGTGCGAGCTCGGCCCCATCGTCATCGTCTACCCCGACGGCACCTTCTACAGCCGCGTTGCTGTCGAGGACGTCGAGGAGATCGTTTCCGAGCACCTGCTCAAGGGCCGTCGTGTTGACCGTCTCGTCTACGATGACCACGGCAAGGCTGAGGCCGACGAGTACGGCAACGTCGCTCTGAACGACACCGCCTTCTACAAGACCCAGAACCGCGTCGTTCTGCGTAACTGCGGTGTCATCAACCCCGAGGACATCGACGAGTACATCGCCATGGACGGCTACGCCGCCCTGGGCAAGGTCCTCACCGAGATGACCCCCGAGCAGGTCATCAAGGAAGTCAGCGACTCCGGCCTTCGTGGTCGTGGTGGCGGCGGCTTCCCCACCGGTCGCAAGTGGTCCCTCTGCGCCCCCAACCAGGCCGACATCAAGTACGTCGTCTGCAACGCCGACGAGGGCGACCCCGGCGCGTTCATGGACCGCTCCGTTCTCGAGGGCGATCCCCACAGCGTCATCGAGGCCATGGCCATCTGCGGCTACGCCTGCGGCTGCTCCAAGGGCTACGTCTACGTGCGCGCTGAGTACCCCATCGCGGTTAAGCGCCTCTCCATCGCTATCGCCCAGGCCCGTGAGTACGGCCTGCTCGGCAAGGACATCTTCGGCACCGGCTTCGACTTCGACGTCGACATCCGCCTGGGCGCCGGCGCCTTCGTCTGCGGCGAGGAGACGGCCCTCATGACCTCCATCGAGGGCAACCGCGGCGAGCCCCGCCCGCGTCCGCCCTTCCCGGCCGTCAAGGGCCTCTTCGGCAAGCCCACGGTCGAGAACAACGTCGAGACCTTCGCCAACATCCCGCAGATCATCCTGCGTGGCGCTGACTGGTTTGCTTCCATGGGTACCGAGCGCTCCAAGGGCACCAAGGTCTTCGCCCTCGGCGGCAAGATCAACCACACCGGCCTGGTCGAGATCCCCATGGGCACCACCCTCGAGCACATCATCTACGAGATCGGTGGCGGCATCCCCAACGGCAAGAAGTTCAAGGCTGCCCAGACCGGCGGTCCTTCCGGCGGCTGCATCCCCGCTGACCTCATCGACATCGAGGTCGACTACGACAACCTCGTCGAGGTCGGCTGCATGATGGGTTCCGGCGGCCTCATCGTCATGGACGAGGACACCTGCATGGTCGACATGGCCAAGTTCTTCCTCGAGTTCACCGTTGACGAGTCCTGCGGCAAGTGCACCCCCTGCCGCGTCGGCACCCGCCGCATCCTCGAGCTGCTCGACAAGATCACCTCGGGCAAGGGCACGATGGAGGACATCGACCGCATCGAGGAGCTTTGCCAGTACGTCAAGCAGAACTCCCTCTGCGGCCTCGGCCAGACCGCGCCGAACCCCGTTCTCGCCACCCTCAAGTTCTTCCGCGACGAGTACGTGGCTCACGTCACCGAGAAGAAGTGCCCCGCGGGCGTCTGCAAGGACCTTCTCACCTTCACCATCGATCGCGAGACCTGCATTGGCTGCGGCCTCTGCGCCCGCAACTGCCCGGTCAACGCCATCACGACGACCGACTACGTGGCGCCCACGCACAAGCGTCCGTCGCTTAGCATCGATGCCGAGAAGTGCATCAAGTGCGGTGCCTGCATGAGCAACTGTAAGTTCAATGCCATCAGCAAGCAGTAAAAGGAGCCCTGAAGGTATGAATATGGTTAACGTTAAAGTCAACGGCATCGCTGTCAGCGTGCCGGAGGGCTCCACAATCCTTGAGGCAGCCCGCAAGGCAGGCGTCGAGATCCCGACCCTGTGCTACATGAAGGAAAAGAACGAGATCGGTGCCTGCCGTATCTGTATCGTCGAGGCCACCGGCACCAGGGGCATGGTTACCGCCTGCGTCTATCCCGTTGCCGAGGGCATGGAGATCCAGACCAACACCGAGAAGGTGCGCAAGGCCCGCAAGACCACCCTGGAGCTCATGCTCTCCACGCACGAGAAGAAGTGCCTCTCCTGCGTGCGTTCCACCGACTGCGAGCTGCAGAAGCTCTGCCTCGAGTACGGTGTCGACGAGGACGCCTTCGACGGCTTCAAGCCGCAGTACGAGCTTGACTACTCGGTGCCCCACCTCGTGAGGGACAACAACAAGTGCATCCTCTGCCGTCGCTGCGTCGCCGCTTGTAACGAGCAGTTCGTGGGTGTCATCGGTGCCAACGACCGTGGTATCGACACCAACATCGGCTCGCCCTTCAACCGTCTGCTGAAGGACGTCCCCTGCATCTCCTGCGGCCAGTGCACCGTCGTCTGCCCGACCGGCGCCCTTACCGTCAAGGACGACACCGACAAGGTCCTGGCTGCCATCGCCGACCCCAACAAGTACGTCGTCGTCCAGACCGCCCCGTCCGTCCGTGCCCAGCTCGGCGAGAGCTTCGGCATGGCTCCCGGCACCAACGTCGAGGGCAAGATGGTCGCCGCCCTGCGTCGCCTGGGCTTCGACAAGGTCTTCGACACCAACTTCGGTGCTGACCTCACCATCGTCGAGGAGGCCAACGAGCTCGTCGAGCGCATCCAGAACGGCGGCGTTCTCCCCATGGTCACCTCCTGCAGCCCCGGCTGGGTCAAGTTCTGCGAGTACTACTTCCCCGGCCTGCTTCCGCACCTCTCCACCTGCAAGTCCCCGCAGCAGATGCAGGGCGCGGTCACCAAGACCTACTTCGCCGACAAGATGGGCATCGACCCCAAGGACATCGTGTCCGTCTCCGTCATGCCCTGCACGGCCAAGAAGTTCGAGATCGGCCGCGACGACCAGTCCGCTGCCGGCGAGGGCATTCCCGACCTCGACATCTCCATCACCACGCGTGAGCTCGGCTACCTCATCAAGAAGGCCGGCCTGAAGTTCGAGGCTCTGCCCGACGAGGAGTTCGACGATCCTATGGCCGACGACACCGGCGCTGCCGTCATCTTCGGCGCCACCGGCGGCGTTATGGAGGCTGCTGTCCGTACCGCCAACGCCTGGCTCAACGGCGCCACCGAGCCCCTCGAGCTCACGGCTGTCCGTGGCACCGAGGCCATCAAGGAGGCTACGGTCAACGTGGCTGGCACCGAGCTCAAGGTCTGCGTCGCTTCCAGCGCTTCCGCTGCCCAGCAGGTCATGGAGAAGGTCGCCAACGGCAACCCCGAGGGTTGGGGCTTCATCGAGATCATGGGCTGCCCCGGCGGCTGCGTGAACGGTGGCGGCCAGCCCATCCAGCCGCAGTACGTGCGTGACACCGTCGACCTCAAGGCCGTCCGTGCCAAGGCTCTGTACGATGCTGACGAGGCTTCCACCTACCGCATGTCCCACGAGAACCCCTCCATCAAGAAGATCTACGACGAGTGGTTCACCGAGGGCTACGGCAAGGGCAAGGCTCACCACGCCCTGCACACGAGCTACGTCGCTCGCGAGAAGTACCCCAAGGCGTAAGTCGCACGTTCTTCTCGACGTGATTAGCTAGCAAGGAGGCACCCCGGATTAACTCCAGGGTGCCTCCTTTTTTGCGTGCCTGTCACATGCTTGGGCATACGTCGTGCACAAGGCGAGATGGGGAGGGACGGCCTTTCACGGACTTTGATGTCCACGGCCGCCCGAGTTCGCGAAAACCAGGCTTGAATTACGGACTTGAACGGCCAGGGCCGCCCGAGTCCGTGATACCGACCCCGTTTTTACGGACTTGGACGGCCGGGACCGCCCGAGTCCGTAAAATGAGCCCTCGTTTCGCGGACTTCAGTGTCCGCGGCCGGTCAACTCCGCGAAAGTGACTCCCGTTTCGCGGACTTTGATGTCCCCGGACCGTCCGAGTCCGGGAACGGGAACGTGCCGATATCGCTATCCCACACGGCGGGCTGCGGACTTTTACGAAGCCGGTGCCGCTAAGTTGGAGAAACAAGCACTCGTAACTCCAACTTCGCGGCACACAACCCACGGGTGCCGGTAAGTTGGAGAAACTGGCCCCCATAATCACAACTATGCGGCAGCGGTGCCGCTAAGTTGGAGAAACTGGCCCCCATAATCACAACTATGCGGCACGGGTGCCGGTAAGTTGGAGAAATTGACCCTCATAATCACAACTATGCGGCACGGGTGCCGGTAAGTTGGAGAAATGGGCCCTCGTAATTTCAACTTTGCGGCAGCGGTGCCGGTAAGTTGGAGAAACGGGCCCCCATAATCACAACTATGCGGCAGCGGTGCCGCTAAGTTGGAGAAACTGGCCCCCGTATCCACAACTTTGCGGCTTGGCTGCCGGTGAGCTGTCGATGCGAGGGCCAGCTTCTTGGCTTTGGGGCCGTGGCGGGCGCCCGGAGGGTTTCCCCGGGCCCAAGGCCCCGCCCGCTAGTCGTCCACGTCCACGTGCACGTCCTGGGTGAGGACGCCGCCGCTCGTGGCGTCGATGTCGTAGTCGTACTCGTTGGCGCCGTTCTTGAACTCGACGTCGTAGTGCGGGGTGCCGTCGTCCGTGTCGAGGTCGACGTCGACCT
>CAJOKK010000007.1 GCA_905235165.1 uncultured Atopobiaceae bacterium
CCGCCGTCTACGGTTGACCCTCTCGGGATTTAGCTGACAGCTAAAGATTTGCTCCAGTCGCATTTCTACTATTCACGTTTGTGCAGTATTCGTGAAGAAAGTAGAAAGGGAAGTGCATGAGCAAAGTAACGAAGACCTTTGCGGCGTTGCTGACAGCGGGGCTGCTGTCCTTGTCGCTCGTGGGGTGCGGTTCCTCCTCTTCCACGCAGTCGAACTCCGATTCCTCCGGCGAGCAGGCAAAGGAGGAAATCGCTGCTACCGAAGACAATTCTTCGAACAAGAAGGACGAAAAGAAGGACGACAAGGCCGCCAATTCCGATTATGCCGTGACAATCGACGGGGCGAGGAAGGTCGAGGGCATGGACGGCGAGCAGCTTGTCGCCATTGATTTCACCTTCACGAACGTCAAGCACGACGAGCCGCAGTCGATGATGCTCGCCGCTGTGGTCGAGGCCTATCAGGATGGCGTGCAGCTGGAGAAGAGCTACTTCTCTGAGGTCGATACCTCGAGCAACGACACCAAGGTCAAGGCGGGGTCGTCGGTTGCCGTGACGCAGGTTTTCAAGCTTAACAGCGACTCTGAGGTCGAAGTTACCGTAAAAGAAGCCTTTAGCTGGGACAACGTTGTTCTCGCTGAGAAGAACATCACGCTTGAGTAGGGAGTGCACATGAAAAAGAGTAAGTTGCTGCTTGTGTCGTTGATCATCGTTGTCGCGTATCTCATTTATAGTGCCTCATACTGGTCGGGTGCCGTGAGCGGTACCGAGGGCAGCGAGGCTGCAGGGGCTGCGATTGCTAGTGTCCTCGTGATGCCTCACCTGATTTGCACTGGTATCGGCGCCCTTTTCAATGCGCTGGGCTTCTTTATGAATAAGCGTGCATTCGCCCTGGTTGCCGGAATCCTGTATTCGGTGGCAATGGTGCTCTTCCCGCCCTACTTCTTCTTCGTTCTTATCGAGGCGGTTCTATGCTACGTCGCCTACGCGAAGATGAAGCCAAAGGAAGAGGTGGCAGTCGAGGCTTAGCGGATGCCCGCACGATAGAGATGGTGATGACGGGGGTGCGAGCTTCGCGCCCCCGTTTTCTTTTGCAGGGCAGTACTACCATTTTGTGACAATATCGGCCTCGAAATGTCACTAATTGGTAGGGGAACCACCATTTTGTGACAATATCGGCCTCGAAATGTCACTATTTGGTAGGGGAGTACGGCCATCTTGTGAGAAGAACGGCCTGGAAGCAGACCTGTTCTTGTCGTTGAGCCTTTCTTAGCTCAGCAGGCGGTGTTCGAAGCGGCCATCTTCGTAGATGCCGTAACTGTGGCTACCATCCTTGGGGATGCCCACACTGCCCGGATTGAAGAACCAAATCCCGTCCGGTCCCTGCTCGTTCACCTTCACGTGCGTGTGACCGTAAACAAGGGCGCTGCCCGCCGCGAGCGCCGGGCGCTTGTCCACACTGCCATGCAGGCCCGAGCCATACACGTGTCCATGCGTGAGGAAGAGCGAACGCCCCGTATCCACATCAAGCAGGGTGTTGTTCGTCGCCATGCAGGCAAAGTCGAGCACCATCTGGTCGACCTCGGCCTCGCAGTTGCCGCGCACAGCAAACACCTGCTCGGCAATCCCGTTCAGCAGCTCGATCACACGCTTGGGTGCGTAGTCTTCCGGCAGGTCGTTGCGCGGGCCGTGGTAAAGCAGGTCGCCGAGAAGAATCACGCGATCGGGCTTCTCCTCATCAATGGCCTGCATCAGCTTCTCGCACCACTGTGCGGCGCCGTGGATATCGGACGCAATGACCAGCTTCATGGCTCGCTCCCTTTAGGCCTCGCGCTCGTAAGCGACAACGGCCTCCTCGAAGATCTCCCCGTCCGGTCGGCAGGGGACGAAGTTGTCGCCCTCATGCTGGCGGGTCTCGTCACCTTTGGCAAGCAGGCACACGAGGGCCTTCTTGCCACACTCGAAGGCGTATTTCACGGAGTAGGCGATGGCCTCCTCGCGGTCGTTGATGATGCGGTACTCCGCACCTTCTGGCGTGTTACCCGCCATCTCGGCGCAAATGTCGGCAACCTCTTCGTGTGCTGGGTCCTCCTCGGTATAGATGAGAAGGTCAGACCACTTGGCCGCCTCCTGCGGAAGCTCAACGCGACGCTCGAGCGCCTTGTCGCCGGGGCAGCCGAAGACGGCGATGATCTCATGCTCGGGGAACTCCTCCTTCATCGAGGAGAAGAAGCGCTGGTAGGAGAGCTTGTTGTGGGCGTAATCCACGATGGCGGTCACGTTGCCGTCACGCGTGGGAATGACCTCCATGCGGCCAGGCACGCGGGTGTGCGCGATGCCGGCGGCCACCTGCTCGGCATCGATGCCCAGCAGCTCGCAGACGCTGATGGCGCATAGGGCGTTCTCCACGTTGAAGAGGCCGGGGAAGGGGATGGTGACGCTCGTCTCCCAGCTCGGCGTGTGTGCCGTGAAGCTGACGCTTCCACCGTGCGCCTCGATGTCGCTCGCCCAGACCGAGATGCCCTCGCCGGGGCCCTTGTCGGAATAGACGATGACGCGCTCGCATACCTGCGCGGCGTCAAGCACCTCTTCAAAGCGGTCGGTGCCACGGTTCACTACGGCCATGCGCGACTGGGAGAAGATCTTCAGCTTGCTCTGGAAGTAGTCTTCGAAGTCGGGGTGCTCGATGGGGGAGATGTGGTCGCGTCCGAGATTGAGGAAGCAGCCCACGTCGAAGGTGAGGTCGAGCGTGCGGTCGTACTTGAGCGCGTGGCTCGAGACCTCCATGACGAGGCGACCCAGGCCCGACTCGCGCACGTTGGCGACGTGGCGCCAGAGGTCGGGTGCCTCGGGCGTGGTGTTGACGCTCTCGAAGTTCTCGATGCCGTCGTAGGTGTCGATGGAGCCCATGACGCCCGTGCCCGAACCAAGCTCGCCCTTGTCGAGAATGGCGCGCAGCATGTAAGCCGTGGTGGACTTGCCCTTGGTGCCCGTGATGCCGATGACGTCGATGTCGTGGTCGGGGTGGCCCCAGGCGAGGGGCGAGACGATGGCCATGGCTCGACGCACGTCACTCACCACGACGGCGGGCACGCCCGGCGCGACCTCGGTCAGCTCCGCAGCGTGCGCCTCGTCGCAGAGGTAGGCAACGGAGCCCTTCTCAAGGGCGGTGAGCAGGTACTGCGTTCGGAAGGCCGCTCCCTTGCAGATAAAGAGGTGCCCAGCCGCCGAGAAGCGCGAGTCGCAATCGGCTCCGGTGATCGCGGGCTCATCCGAGCTGCGCTCGATGCCGTTCGTCTCGACGAGAAGGCCCTTCTCGTCGAGCAGGGCAACAAGGGAGGAAAGCGAGACAGCCATGGCCACTCCAAACAAAAAAGCGCCCCATGTGGGGCGCAGCCAAGTCGTAGGTGGGCGATGACGGATTTGAACCGCCGACCTTGTGCTTGTAAGGCACCTGCGCTAGCCACTGCGCCAATCGCCCGTGCACATGAGAGTGTATCACAGCTGCAGAAGCGAGGTCGCAGGGGAAGAGAAGGCAGAGGTGGTTCTCTGTGCAGCTCCAGGGAACACGGGAGGTGGTTCTCTGTGTACGGGAGCATGGGGACGGTTCTCTGTGTTACCGTTGGTGAGCATCCTGCGTACATCGCGCTTAAGGAGGATTCATGGCAGAAACTGCCCGCTCATATGGCCGTGCGGCAAGTGAGATGCGCCCGGTCAAGCTGACGCGTAACACGATGAAGAACGCGGACGGCTCGTGCCTCGCCGAGTTTGGTGACACGCGCGTGCTCTGCACCGCGACGATTGAGGAAGGCGTGCCCAACTGGCGTCGTGGACAGCGCGCTGGCTGGGTGACAGCTGAGTACGCGATGCTCCCCGCCTCGACGGGTCGTCGTACCCCTCGTGAGCAGCGTGGACGCAAAGGTCGCTCGATGGAGATCGAGCGGCTCATCGGTCGTAGCCTGCGTACCGTGGTCGACATGTTCAAGCTCGGTGAGCTCACGGTGACCTGCGACTGCGACGTCATCCAGGCCGATGGCGGCACACGCACGGCCAGCGTGACCGGTGCCTGGGTTGCCTTGCATGACGCCCTTGCCGCCTGGGTGGCGGCTGGAAAGCTCAAGAAGATGCCGCTGACCGGCCAGGTGGCCGCGGTGTCGATGGGTATGGTGGGAAGCGAGCTCCTGCTTGACCTCGACTATCCCGAGGACAGCCACGCCCAGGTAGACATGAACCTCGTAGGAACGGGCGACGGCCGCATCATCGAGGTGCAGGGCACCGGCGAGCGTGTTGCCTTCGACCGTGCGCAGATGGACGCCCTTCTCGACATGGGCCAGATGGGTATTGAGCAGCTTGTTGCCCTGCAGCGCGAGGTTTGCGGCTACGAGGGCTAATGCGAGAAAGAACACGGCTACGTGCCGAGATGAAAGGACTGACATGATTGATATCGCCACGTTGGATCCCGAGACGACGATTGTGGTCGCGACGGGCAATGCCCACAAGCTGAGCGAGATTGAGGCGATTCTCGGCGAGACGCCCGCCCTGCACGACCAGCGTTTCGTTGCGCTGGGCGAGCTCGGCACCTTTGACGACCCTGAGGAGAATGGCGCCGACTTCTTTGAGAATGCCCTCATCAAGGCCCGCGCCGCCCTCGACGAGACGGGCCTCTCCATTGCCGTCGCCGACGATTCGGGCCTGTGCGTCGATGCGCTTGATGGAGCCCCGGGCATCATGAGCGCCCGTTGGGCCGGCGAACATGGCAATGACGAGGCCAACAATGACAAGCTCCTCGCCGAGCTGGCCGATGTGCCCGAGGGCCAGCGTGGTGCGCACTTCCACTCGACGGTTGTGCTGGTGGTGCGCGACGAGGACGGCGAGGAGGTGCTGCGTGGTGACGGCGACGTGGCCGGCAGCATCGCCTTCGAGCGCAAGGGCACGAACGGCTTTGGCTACGATCCGCTCTTCAAAGTGGCCGAGCTTGACGGCCGTCGCATGGCCGAGCTCGAGCCTGTCGAGAAGAACGCGCTCAGCCACCGCTTCCACGCACTGCAGGACCTCTCGCAGAAGCTGTAGACGCCGTAGGCGCACGCAAGCAAAAGCCGCCCCCAGGTGTAGATGCGCTTGGGGGCGGCTCTTTTTGTCTTGTGGTCGCTGTTGCTAGACCGTCAGCACGGTGGCCTCGTGCGAGTAGTGGTTTAGGATTTCGTGCCCGTCCTCGGTAACGAGGCAGAGGTCCTCGATCCTCACGCCGAGGTCACCCTCAAGGTAGATGCCGGGCTCGATCGAGAAGATCTGACCGGGCTGCACACGATCGTGGTTGCTGCTCGAAACGTCACCCGGCTCGTGAACTTGCAGGCCAATCTGGTGGCCAAGTCGATGCGTGAAGTACTCGCCGTAGCCCGCCTTGGTGATGAGGTCGCGGGCGGTGGTATCTATCTGGGCAAACTCGACGCCGGGCTTCACAAGGGCCGCCGCCGCCTCGTTGGCCTTGCGCACCGTTTCGTAGACCTCCAGCTGGCGTGCCGTGGGCTCGGCCGTGAAGAAGGTGCGGGTCATGTCGGAGCAATAGCCGTTCCACAGGCACCCCACGTCAAAGAGGACGGTCTGGCCGGGCACGAAGGGCGTGTCGTCGGGCTCGTGATGCGGGTCGGCTGCGTTGGCGCCAAAGCTCACGATCGGATCGAAGGAATAGCCATCCGAACCGAGGCGGCGATACTCTCCCAGCAAGGCTTCGGCGATGGCGCGCTCGGTCACGCCCTCGCGCACCTGCGCGGCAAGCCAGCCCATGGCCTCGTCGTTCAGGGCGCTCGCCTTGCGCATGAGCTCCTGCTCTTCTGCGTCCTTGATGGAGCGGGCCGCGTCCACGGCAAGCGACGCGAGCTCAAAGCCCTGCGCGGCGGCCAGCTTCATGAGCGGCAGCAGCCAGCGAGCGGCAAGGTCCTTGTCCACTCCGAGCGGCGCGTTCTTGTCGCAAACCTCGACCACGAGGGGCAATGGGTCGTCGGTGTCAGAGAAGGTCACGACGCGGTCGGCATGGCCTGTGGCATCGGGGAAGAGCAGGTTGCAGAAGAGGGTGCTGCCGCGGTCGCTGAGGTGCAGCGCGAAGAAGCGCTCGTGCGGGAAGGTGTAGTAGCCGGTGAGGTAGCTGATGGAGGTGGGGTCGCAGAAGAGGGCCTGCGAGAGCCCCTGCTGCTCGAGATTGTCGAGAACACGCTGAATACGCTGGTTAAACATGTCTTCCTTTCGTGAAGTCGAAGAGCCTGCGGTAGAATGAGAAGACTCATGTACAGTGCCGTTTGAACGGCGTAACGGGGGTTTGAATGGATACCGAAATTCCGTCCGTTAACAGGGTAGACGATATTCGCGAGGAGCTTGGCGCACTGCAGGGTCAGCGCATCAAGGTCCGCGCGAACATGGGACGCTCGCGCATTGTCGAGCGTGCCGGCACGCTGGTGGGCGTCCACCCGTCGCTGTTTGTCGTCGAGGTTGAGGAGCGTCGCGGCCGTCGCGCGCGCCAATCCTACCAGTATGTTGACGTTCTGACCAACACGGTCGAGCTGTACGACATCGAGACTGGTGAGCGCATCCTCGACTTCACGCCCGAAGAGTCGGAGTAACGCGGTCATGGGCGCCGAGACGGCCACATCCGTTTCGTTGGCGGCAAACGCCAAGGTCAACCTGCACCTGGGTATCTATCCAGGTCGAGATGAGCGTGGCTACCACCGCGCCGACTCGATCATGATCGCGCTTGAGCTGCATGACGAAGTGACCGCTGCCCCAGCAGACCAGCTTGAGGTGCGCGTAACGCCCGAGCTTGACGTTCCGGTTGAGAAGACACTCATAGCCCGTACGGCCCGCGCCCTTGCCGAGGAGTTCGGTATCGAGGCTGGTGCCCATATCGAGCTCGTGCGTCACATTCCCGATAAGAGCGGCCTGGGCAGCGCGTCAACAGACACCGCCGCCACGATTCGGGCGCTCTGCAAGCTCTGGAATATCGACGAGAAGGACCCGCGTGTGCTCGCCCTTGCTCGTCGCTCCGGCGCTGATGTTGCCTTTTTCCTTAATCCCATGCCGTCTTGGCTTGACGGCGTGGGAGATAACCTGCGCGAAGTTTATCCGGCGCTTATCGGTGTGCCGGTGGTGCTCGCGCGTCCTGCCGGTGGCGTGTCGACGCCTGCGGCCTATGCGGAGTTCGACCGCAACCCCATAGAACCCCAGCCTATCGATGCGATGGCCGATGCGCTCAAGGCATCCGATGCGCGCCTTGTGGCCGATGCTTTGTATAACAACCTCGCTCCTGCGGCTTGTGCCATCGAAGCGGAGGAGCAGACGGTGGTTGATACCCTCGCTGCTTGCGATGGTGTGCTTGCGGCTCAGGTGACGGGCTCGGGGAGCTGCGTCTTCGGATTATGCGAGAGCGACGAGGCGGCCCAGGTTGCTGCCGACGTTGCCGCAGCTCACGGCTGGTGGTCACTCGCGACGCACACGGCTTAGCGTAAACGTGGCTTCGAGCCTGCGGGACCGGCGACGGGCCTTCCGCAAGCGTCTGCGACAGCGAGGGGCGGAAGGCGCGGCGTTTAGCGAGGACCTGTCTGAGCGAGCGCAGCGAGCGAGTTCCGCAGCTGCCGCGCCTTCCGTCCCGAGCGGGTGTCGCAGCCGCTTGCGGAAGGCCCGTCGCCGGCCCCGCAGGCCCGAAGCCACGCTCGCAGAAGTGCGGGTGTGCTTCGGGATCGAGCTGACAGCACTCGGTTGCTGGGTTTCGGACTTGAAGGGTGCTGAGGGAAATTGGAAATTGGGTCCGCCGCGCTACAGATACATCGCCATGTAGTGGGGCACTGTGACTACGCCATCTTCGCCGACACCGACGTTGGCGTCGGCGACCTTGTAGGCAAGCTCGATGCCTGTTCCGTTCCGCATCACGGATTTGAGTGAGTTCGCGGCGGCTCGACCCGCCTTTACCTCAATGGGCACCACGTATCCGCAGTCCTGGATGAGGAAGTCTATCTCCCGTTTGTTGCTCTCGTTGCGGTAGAAGTGGAGCGTGTGACCAGACTTAAGTAGGGCGTCTGCGACGAAACTCTCATAGAGACCGCCCTTGATGTTGCCTGATAAAGTACCCTCTACAATCGCTGTCTTGAGCGCGAAGTCTCGCATCGCGATGAGCAGCGACACGTCGGTGCAGTAGAGCCTGAAGTTATTCTCGACCTCGTAGTCAGTAAGGTCGTAGGACGCCGAAGTGACGTTGGTGCTCATGGATGCCATGTCCGCACGAGTGAGCCAATCGATGCTCGAGTAGTACTTTGCAGCCTTCCCACCTCTCTCTACGGTCTTATATTGGAACTTGTGGTTCTCCTTTCCCAGAAGCTGTCCTGCAATGGAGAGGAAGCACTTCTCCGCCTTGATCTTCTCCGAGGCGCTTGCGTAGTGGGCGATGTCATACAGATAGTCCTGCAAAAGGGCGCGTTGCACCCGATCTGCCACGCGGAAGTCCTTGGACTCCTCGTACTTTTGGATTACCTCCGGCATGCCGCCAAGCGCACAGAAGGTCCGATAGTGTTCCATGAGCTGGTCATGGATGGCAGTGGGCACTTGCACTCGCGCGTCGAACATCTGGTGGATGGATGACGTGAGGTCCTTCCCAAGCCCCTGTGCCCAGAGGAACTCCTCGAAGTCCAATCCTCTGAGCGTGAGGTAATCCACGTATCCGACAGGGTATGAACTCGGGCGGTTATAGTCGATGCCGAGCAGAGATCCTGATGCGATTACGTCGTAGCGCCCATCGGCAGTCCAGAACTTGAGCGAGGTGATGGCCTCTGGGCACTCCTGTATCTCATCGAAGAACAGGAGCGTTCTTTCTGGGGCGATCTCATGATCGGGCAGGCGGAACCTGATGGCCTGCACCATTCCGTCGACGGTTAGGTCCCCTTGGAAGATCGCCGCGGCGCTGGGTGTTTCCTTGAAGTTGATGGTGATCGACTCCTGATAGCACTCCTTGCCGAATCGCTCAACTGCGTGTGTCTTGCCTACTTGACGCGCTCCGGTCACGACGAGGGACTTCCTGTCGTCGCGTTCTTTCCAGACACGCAGCTGTTCCTGAATCTTTCTCTCCAGCATGAGAAACCTTTCGAAAATCTCCATCCGCGGAGTTTATTTTGTTCGAAAATCTCCGTCTATAGAGATTATATCGTTCGAAAATCTCCATCCACGGAGATTTTCGAAAGGTTGCAGTACAAGAAGCATCCAATCAGGCATGCAGGGTGAGCTACCAAATAGTGACAATTCCGGGCTGGTTTTGTCACAAAATGGCGGAGGGGGCTAGGTGGGGGCTCTCCTACCAAATAGTGACAAATCGGGGCTGGTTTCGTCACAAAATGGCGGAGGGGGCTAGGTGGCGGCACTCCCCCTACCAAATAGTGACAATTCCGGGCTGGTTTTGTCACAGAATGGCTGTTCATCACCCTCTTTCCCCAGCGTGTGAGGCGAATTGAGAAACACAAGATATTGTGTATTGAAAGCTTCCACGATACAAGGTATTGTAGACAACACGTTTCTTTCTCGGTGGTGTCGATGGCTGTGTCGAGGAGGGGTTATGTCTCCTGCTGCGTACCCTGTGTCTATCTACAAACGCAATGGATTGCTGGTACCTTTTGACCAGTCTAAGATCACGGCTGCTATCGAGAAGGCCGCTGCGGCTACGGGGGAGTTTGGTCACGACGAGGCGGTCGCCCTTTCGGATTCGGCCCTCAAGGTCATCGGGCATCGCTTTGGTTCGGACGCTCCAACGGTCGAGCAGATCCAAGATATCGTCGAGCAGACCTTGATCTCGGCTGACTACGTCGAGACGGCTCATGCCTATATTCACTATCGCGAGCGCCGCAGTATGTCGCGCACCGACAAGAAGACCCTCATCGACGTGGAGAGCTCGGTCAACGAGTACCTTGCTCGCCTCGACTGGCGCGTGAACGCCAATGCCAACCAGGGCTACAGCCTGGGTGGGCTGATCCTCAACGTCTCCGGCAAGGTCATTGCCAACTACTGGCTCAACCACATCTATCCCGAAGAGGTGGGCCGTGCCCACCGCAACGGAGATCTCCACATCCATGACCTCGATATGCTTTCGGGCTACTGTGCTGGCTGGAGTCTCAGGACCCTGCTCAACGAGGGCTTCAATGGCGTGGCCAACAAAGTAGAGTCCGCGCCGCCCAAGCACCTCTCCGCAGCCATGGGCCAGATGGTCAACTTCCTCGGCACCTTGCAGAACGAGTGGGCCGGCGCTCAGGCCTTCAGTTCTGCCGACACCTACCTCGCGCCCTTCGTGCGCGTCGACCATCTCACCTACGACCAGGTCAAGCAGGAGATGCAAGGCTTCGTCTACAACATGAACGTTCCCTCGCGCTGGGGCACGCAGACGCCCTTCTCCAATCTCACCTTCGACTGGACCTGTCCCGAGGACCTCCGTAGTCAGGTGCCGCTCGTGGGTGGCGAGCCGCAGGACTTCACCTACGGCGACCTGCAAGAAGAGATGGACATGATCAACCGTGCCTTCATCGAGGTCATGACCGAAGGCGATGCCAAGGGCCGCGTCTTCACCTTCCCCATTCCGACCTACAACATCACGAAGGACTTCCCCTGGGACGCCCCCAATACCAACCTGCTCTTCGAGATGACGGCCAAATACGGTCTGCCCTACTTCCAGAACTTCGTGAACTCCGAGCTCGAGCCCAACATGGTGCGCAGCATGTGCTGTCGCCTCCAGCTCGACCTGCGCGAGTTGCTGAAGCGCGGCAACGGCCTCTTCGGTTCGGCCGAGCAGACGGGGTCCATCGGCGTGGTCACCATCAACATGGCCCGACTGGGCTTCAAGCATCAGGGAGAAGAACAGGCCCTCATCGATGACCTCGATCGCCTCCTTGGCTACGCCAAGAGCTCGCTCGAGCTCAAGCGCAAGGAGATCAGCCGTCTCATGGATGCGGGCCTCTTCCCCTATACCAAGCGCTACCTCGGCACCCTGCGCAATCACTTCTCCACCATCGGCGTGAATGGCATGAACGAGATGATCCGCAACTTCTCGCATGATGCCTACGACATCACGGCCCCCGAAGGTCACGACATGGCCATTCGCATCCTTGATCACGTGCGCGAGAAGATGGTCGAGTTCCAAGAGGAGACGGGCCACATGTACAACCTCGAGGCCACGCCGGCAGAGGGCACCACCTACCGCTTCGCACGCGAGGACCGCAAGCGCTTCGAGGGCATCATCCAGGCCGGCACGCCCGAAGAACCCTACTACACGAACAGCTCGCAGCTGCCGGTAGGCTATACGACTGATCCCTTCCAGGCTTTGGCCGAGCAAGAAGACCTGCAGAAGAAGTACACCGGTGGCACGGTGCTGCATCTCTACATGGGGGAGCGCATCTCCTCGGCAGAGGCCTGCAAGCAGCTGGTCAAGCGCTCGCTTGAGAACTTCCGTCTGCCTTACATCACGGTTACGCCCACCTTCTCCATCTGCCCCAAGCACGGCTACATCGCTGGCGAGCACACCTATTGCCCCCTCTGCGACGAGGAGCTGGCGCAGGCCAAGCGCAAACGTCTGTCGCTTTAGTTCGTGTGGCCGCTCACGGAGCAATCAGCACTAGACACAAGATATAGTAGATAGCTAAGATAGATACACTACATATCGTTATCGCACGAGGGATGGAGCGAAGCATGGTCAACAAAGAAGAGCTCACGAGTACCGGCGTGGTCATCGACGGCATCGAGCTGACCAACGACGAGCGCCAGCCCTGCGAGGTCTGGACGCGCGTCATGGGCTACTACCGTCCGGTCTCCTTCTACAACACCGGCAAGAAGGGCGAGTTCCACGAGCGCGTCGAGTTTGTCGAGCCCACATCGTGCTGCGGATAGCGGGAATCCAGCCCTTCTCGACCATCGACTGGCCGGGCAAGCTTGTCTGCGTCGCGTTTCTGGCGGGGTGCCCTTGGCGCTGCCCCTACTGCCAGAACGCGGCGCTTCGCTCTTTCGATGCGGGCGAGCTCGGGGAAGAAGATCTTGTCACCTTTCTCCAGACGCGTCGCGGGCTGCTTGACGGCGTGGTCTTCTCAGGGGGAGAGCCGCTGGCTCAGGAGGGCGTGCTCGACGCCATGGTCCACGTGCGAGAGCTGGGCTTCCAAGTGGCCCTCCATACCTGCGGTGCCTATCCCGAGCGCCTGCGCACGACCCTGCCAGAGCTCAGTTGGGTAGGTCTTGACGTCAAGGCTCCTTGGGAGAAGTACGAGCGCATCACCGGCCTGCCCGGATCGGGCGCTTCCGCACAAGCAAGCCTCGACATCCTTCTTTCCAGCGGCGTGCCCATGGAGGCAAGAACGACCTGGCATCCCGCCCTGCTCTCAGCCGATGACCTGCGCACAATCGCCTACGACCTCGCCGAGCGCGGCGTGCGCAGCTGGGCGGTTCAGGCCTATCGTCACACAGGAACAAGGGGCGAGTTGCCCGACGAGACGGTCTATCCGTCAGACCTCCCGGCAGAGCTCCCCGCCCTCTTCGAACACTTCGAATTTCGTCGTGCTTAGGGCACCCATCAACAAGGGCACCCGTTCCGGCAAGCTAGTCCCGCTTGCGCTCGATACGCTGGCGAAGCTGACCGCAGGCCGCATCGATGTCGGCACCGCGCGAGAGGCGTACCGTAGCCTCAACGCCTGCGCGATTGAGCGCACGCACGAACTCACCCGCACGGGCGTCGCTCGACGGATGGAACTTTGAGCCCGGCACCTCGTTCAGCTGAATGATGTTCACATGCGCCAGCGTGCCACGGCAGAAGTCGACAAGGGCGGACAGCTCGTCCTCGGTGTCGTTGATGCCGCGAATCAGCGCGTACTCGTAGGTGGGTCGGCGACCGGTGATGTCAACGTAAGTACCCATGGCCTCGTAGAGGTTGAGCAGGGAGTAGCGCTTCACGCCCGGCATGAGGAGGTTGCGCGTGCGCTGCACGGCGGAGTGCAGCGAGACGGCCAGGGTGAACTGCTCCGGCTCACGCGCGAAGCGCAGGATCTGCGGAATGAGGCCGCAGGTCGAGACCGTGAGATGGCGGGCACCGATGCCCAGGCCCTCCGGCGAGTTCATGCGGCGCAGGGCCGAGACGGTGGCCTCGTAGTTGGCAAAGGGCTCGCCTTGGCCCATGAGCACGACCGAGGTCACGCGCTCATCGAAGTCGTCGCGCACGTGCATGACCTGGCCGTAGATCTCGCTTGCAGTGAGCGAACGCGTGAGGCCGGAGGCGCCGGTCGCGCAGAAGGCGCAGCCCATGGCGCAGCCTGCCTGCGTGGAGGCGCAGACCGCCAGGCGCGTGCCCGTGGGCATACCCACGCACTCAACGGTTGCCCCGTCGGACAGGCGCAGCAGGTACTTGCGGCTTCCGTCCTCGCTCAGCTGCTTGGCTGCCTCCTCGGGCCCGCCGAGGGTGTAGCGCTCGGCCAGCGCCGCGCGCAGCGTCTTGGGAACATTGGTCATCTCGTCAAAGGAGCTGGCGCCCTTCTCCCAAAGCCATTCCTCGATTTGCTTGGCGCGAAACTTGGGTTGGCCAAGCTCCTCAAGCGTCTCGAGAAGCTCGCCGTGAGTGATGTCATGAAGGTCTTGCATGGGCGTTCCCTGTTCCCTTGTCGCACGGCCCCGATGCGGCGTCGTGCAGCGTGTATGGATGGTATTCTTACATGTCGAGTCTAGCGCACGCGTCAACACCGACGCCATCTCATAAGGAGTTCGCCATGGATAAGACCGACGTTACACAATGCAAGGTAGCCGTGCTTACCGGCGGTTGGTCTGACGAGCGCGAAATCAGCCTCTCCTCGGGCCGTGCCTGTGAGCAGGCGCTCAAGGAGGCCGGCTTCGCCAAGGTCGAGCTGATCGACATCGCAGATGACGACTTCATTCCCCGTCTCATGGCCGGAGGCTTCGACGTTGCTTTCATCGCCATGCACGGACCCTTCGGCGAGGACGGCTGCGTCCAGGGCCTTCTCGAGGTCCTGCACATTCCCTATACCTTCTCGAACGTGCTTACGTCCGCGATTGCCAGCGAGAAGGCCTATGCCAAGACCCTCTTCCGCTCGGCCGGCATTCCCGTGGCCGAGGGCGTCGAGCTGCCCGCAGGCCATGTGCCTGACGAGGGCGAATCCGCGAGCCTGGTTGACCGCCTGGGCCTTCCCCTCTTCGTGAAGCCCGCCTCCAACGGCTCGAGCTACGGCATCAGCTTGGTGCACGAGGCGGGCGAGCTCGCCGAGGCCGTGCGCCTTGCTGGCGAGAAGAACCAGCCCGTCCTCGTGGAGTCCTACGTCACGGGTACCGAGATCACCGTGCCCGTGATCGGCAACGACACGCCCACGGCCCTGCCGATCATCGAGGTCGTGACCGGTGACGGCGCCGAATTCTACGATCTGAAGGTCAAGTACGAGCCTTCCGAGCTGCATCACGTCATGCCCGCTCGTCTCGACCCCGAGGTCTACGGACGCGCCCAGGAGCTCGCCGTGCTGGCCCATAAGACCCTCGGCTGCCGCTGCGCCTCGCGTGCCGACTTCATCGTCAAGGCAGACGGCACCCCCGTCATCCTCGAGGTCAACACCATCCCGGGCATGACCGAGACGAGCCTTCTTCCCGACAGTGCACGTCATGCGGGCATCGAGTTCCCCGAGCTCTGCCGCCGCTTCGTGGAGTGGACGCTCGGATAGCGAGTAGCGGAGAAACACCATGTCACAGGCAACAAGCACCTTGGACGGTATCCTCATGCCGGGGACGCCGGCATCGGTCTGCGCGCATTACCAGACGCTGGCGAGTCGCGCCGAGCAGGCGGACTTCGGCGTGCTCGAGCAAGACATCGTCGTGCTCGACACCGAGACCACTGGCCTCTCCTTCAGGGATTGCGAGCTCATCCAGATCGCTGCGGCTCGCATCAGCGGCCGCGAGGTGGTGGAGCGCTTCGAGACCTTCGTGCACCCGGGCCGTCCCATTCCGCCCGAGATCACGCGCCTTACGGGCATTCGTGACCTCGATGTGATGGATGCGCCAAGCCCGAGGGATGCCGTGGCCGCTCTTACCGAGTTCGTGGGCGGCATGCCCGTCTTGGCTCACAACGCCACCTTCGATCGTACCTTCATCGAGTCCGTTCCCGGCGGGCGCGAGGTGAGCGATTTCTGGATCGACTCGCTTGCCCTGAGCCGCATCGCCCTTCCTCGCCTGTCCACGCACCGCTTGGCCGACATGGCCGAGGCCTTTGGCGTGGCGGCCGTCACCCATCGCGCGGGTGACGACGTGGATGCCCTTATCGGCATGTGGCGCATCATTCTCTGCGCCCTGCTTGACCTCCCCGAAGGCTTGTTGGCGCATCTCGCGAGCATGCATCCCGAGGTCGAGTGGGCCTACCGTCCCGTGCTTTCCCATCTTGCCAATGAGCAGGGCAACACGCCCTTCTCGCTCAAGGTGGTCCGTCGCGACCTGGCGGGGGAGAACCCCGCGCATCCGCGTGGCGATGCCGCCGAGTTCGCGGGCGACCTAACGGCGCCCGACCTCGAGACCATTGATGCCGCCTTCTCTCCGGGAGGCGTGGTTGCGCGCATGTACGACACCTACGAGACGCGTCCCGAGCAGCGCGAGATGGCGCGCGAGGTTGCCACGGCCCTGGCCACGAGGACGCATCGCGCCATCGAGGCGGGCACGGGCGTTGGCAAGTCGGTGGCCTACCTTCTCCCCATGGTGCTTTTTGCCCAGGAAAACGACATCACCGTAGGCGTTGCCACCAAGACGAACGCCCTGACCGACCAGCTCATCACCCATGAGCTGCCGGAGCTCGCACGCGCTCTGCCAAATGGCCTGACCTTCGCGAGCCTCAAGGGCTATGACCACTATCCCTGCCTGCGCCGCCTCGAGCGTGCCGCTGCCAGCGAGTTGCCGCTGTCCCTCGTTGAGGGAGACGGCCGCTCCGATGCCGCCATCTCGCAAGACATGCTCACGGCGATTGCGGTGACCTACGCCTTCGCCTGCCAGTCGACCGACGGCGACCTCGATGCGCTCGGCATTCGCTGGCGTGCGGTTCCGCGCTCCATGCTCACCACCACCTCGGCCGAGTGCCAGCGCAGCCGCTGCCCCTTCTTCCCGAATGAGTGCCTGTTGCATGGCGCCCGCCGCCGTGCCGCCTCCGCGGACATCGTGGTGACCAACCATTCGCTGCTGCTGCGCAACGTTGACGCTGACGGCAAGATCTTGCCGCCCATTCGTCACTGGGTCATCGACGAGGCCCATGCCTTTGAGTCTGAGGCTCGTCACCAGTGGGCGGTGGAGGTCTCTGGCCTGGAGACCCGCCAGTCCTTCGAGATGCTGGGTGACGCGCGCTCCGGCGTCCTGCATGCCACCATGGTGCAGTCTGCCCAGCTTGAGGGGGCTACGCTTGTGCAACGCCTGCTCACCAAGTGCGCTGCAGCCTCCAGCCGCGCGCAGGTCTCGACGGCCGACCTCTTCGTCACCCTGCACGAGCTTGCGAATGTGGGCGGCTCCTCGGGTGGCTATGATGCCCAGACCCTTTGGATTGACGACGAAGTGCGCTCCACGCCCGAGTGGGCCGCGCTCTCTGAATCGGCCCGTGTGGCGATCGATCGTCTTGATGAGCTCGCCAAGGACGTGGGCGAGACCGCCGAGGCTCTGGCCGAGGCGAATGCAGCCCAGCTCAGCTCCGACATCTCGGACGCCGGGCGCTTTGCCTCGCTGCTGCGTGACGCGCTCAACCTCATCGTCTCCGGCGAGGACACGACCTACGTCTATAGTGCCCAGGTCACGCGTCGCAAGCGCGACATCGGCAGCGAGAAGCTCATTGCCGAGAAGGTCGACATCGGCGCTGATCTCGCCAGCCGTTGGCTTCCCGAGATGGAGAGCGTGATCTTCTCCTCTGCCACGATCGCCGTCGGCGAGAGCTTCGACCACTTCGAGCATGCCGTCGGCCTCGATCGCCTTCCCGCCGAGAAGCGCGGTCAGCTGCGCCTTGACTCCAGCTTTGACTTCGACAGGAACATGGGCGTCGTGGTCTGCAAGAACCTGCCGCAGCCCAACGACCCTGCCTACCTTGCGGCCCTCGAGGACCTGCTCTTCCAGGTGCACGTGGCCATGGGCGGCTCGGTGCTCACCCTTTTTACCAACCGTCGCGAGATGGAGCGCGTCTACGAGGGCCTGCGTCCGCGCCTTGCCGGTGCGGGCCTCGACCTGGCCTGCCAGGAACGCGGCTCTTCTCCTCGCAGGCTGCGCCAACGCTTCTTGGAGGAGCGCAACCTGTCGCTTCTGGCCCTGCGCGCCTTCTGGGAGGGCTTCGATGCCGCGGGAGACACCCTGCGCTGCGTCGTCATTCCCAAGCTACCCTTCGCGAGCCCGCGTGACCCGCTGGTGCGTGAGCGTGAGCTGCGCGAGGATCGCTCCTGGTGGCGCTATTCGCTTCCCGATGCGGTCATCAACGTGAAGCAGGCAGCGGGTCGCCTCATTCGCACCTCAAGCGATTCCGGCGTCCTCGTTTTGGCAGATTCGCGTCTCGTGACCAAACGTTATGGCAATCAATTCCTCAAATCGCTCCCCAGTAGCTCCATCGAGCGGCTTGAGGCAGACCATGTGGGACGTTATATCGAGATGTGGCGCTCTTCTCGCAAGGCGTGACGTTAGCCGCGCAAGCAGGCTCATTGCCCGAAGCGTCCTTCCCTTCTCCCTGACTCAACGGTACGGTAGGCAACGTCCGTCGATTCCGCGCAACCCTGCGCGAAGCGAGTCAATTGGAGGGAACCATGGCAGAGAAAGCAGTGAAAAACGTCGCGCTCGTGGGCCAAGCGGGCGTGGGCAAGACCATGCTCGCGGAGGCCATGCTTCACCTGACCGGCAAGACCAGCCGGCTGGGCGGCCACGCAGGCACCAAGCCCACGCTTGATTACGACAGCCAGGAAGGCGCTCGTGGCTTTTCCATCAGCCTGACGATGGCCCCGGTCACCTGGAACGACACCCGCATCAACGTGCTTGACGCACCGTGCTATCCCGATTTTGTTGGCGACGCCTACACCGCCATGTCTGCTGCCGAGACGGCGCTGTTTGTGGTGGACGCCATCGACGGACCCCAGACCACGACCACGCGTCTGTGGTAAGACCTGTCGCTTGCTCGCGCGGTCTTCGTGAACCGCCTCGACAAGCCTGAGGCTGACTTCGATGCCTGCCTTGAGATGCTGCGCGATCGCTTTGGCAACCGTCTCGGCGCCGTGACCATCCCCATGGGAACGGGTGAGTCCTTCTCCGGCATCATCGACTGTGTCTACATGAGGGCGCGCCACCTTGAGGACGGCAAGATCATCGAGGAGGACATCCCCGCCGAGTATACCGATGCCGCGCAGGAGGCGCATGACGCGCTCGTAGACCTCGTTGCCGAGGCTGACGACGACATCATGATGAAGTACCTCGAGGGCGAGGAGATCACCCTTGAGGAGCTTGAGGGCCTGCTGGCCAAGGCAATTCGCGAGCGCGTCTTCGTGCCGGTGTTCGCGGGTGCCTGCGTCAAGGAGGAGGGCATTGCCTCCCTGCTCAACGCCATCGTTAACTGGTTCCCCACGATGGCCGACTTTGGCCGCATCCCGCTGATCAACGGCGAGCAGCTCGACATCTCGCCGGATGACGATCGCCCCGTGGCCTTCGTCTTCAAGAGCCTGAACGACCCCCAGAACGGCAAGCTCTCCTTCCTCAAGGTGCTTGCCGGTACGGTGACGAGCGGCATCGAGCTCAACAACGCGCGTACCCGCAAGGGCGAGCGTCTGGGTCACCTCTACCTCATGTGCGGTCACGACACCACCGACGTGAAGTCTGCCGCTGCTGGCGACATTGTGGTCGTGCCCAAGCTTGACGCGCTGACGGGCGATACCCTGTCGGTGACGGGCAAGGTCGAGGCTGCGGCCTTCCGCTTCCCCAACTCGCTCTACCGCATTGCTATCGAGCCCGACTCGCGCGGCTCGGAGGGCAAGGTCTTCGACTTCCTGCAGAAGTCTGCCGACGCCGACCCGACCCTCAGCGTCGATCGCGACGAGGAGACGGGCCAGACGGTCGTCTCCGCCATCGGCGAGGCCCAGGTGGCCGTTCTTCTCGAGCGGCTGGAGGATCGTGCCGGCGTGACGGCCCATACCGTCAAGCTGCGCATTCCCTATCGCGAGACGATCCGCCGCGTCGCAACCGGCCATGGTCGTCACAAGAAGCAGACCGGTGGCTCTGGCCAGTTCGCCGACTGCCGCCTGCGCATCGAGCCCAATCCCGAGGCCGGCTATGAGTTCCTTGACGAGGTCGTGGGTGGCGCCATTCCGCGTGGCTTCATCCCTGCCATCGACAAGGGCGTCCAGGAGACCATGAAGAATGGCGTCCTGGCCGGCTATCCCATGATCGACGTGAAGTGCGCCGTCTACGATGGCCAGTTCCACCCGGTTGACTCCAACGAGATGGCCTTCAAGACCGCCGCGCGCCTGGGCTTCCAGGATGCCGTGGGCCAGGCCGAGGCCGTGCTGCTCGAGCCTATGGCGCATCTCAAGATCACCGTGCCCGAGAGCTACGCTGGCTCCGTCATGGGCGACATCTCCGCCTCTCGTGGCCGCGTTGAGGGCATGGACGCTGCCGCTGCCGGTGAGACGACCGTCGAGGCCACTGTGCCTTACGCCGAGGTCACCGATTACGCGACCCGCCTGCGTTCGCTGACGCGTGGTACGGGCGAGTTCGAGCTTGAGATCAACGGCTACGAGCAGGTTCCGCGCGACATCCAGCAGAAGCTTGCTGAGGAGTATCAGGAGCGCAGGGCCGCTGGCGAGAGGTAGCTTGGCTCAGATTTGACAACGGTTTGACAGGAAGGGGTGACGGGAGAGAGTTCCCGTCACCCCTTCCTTTTTCAACGTGCTTAACGAGAGAAGGGGCAAGGTTCCCGTTGCTCTCAAACAAAAGCGCCCCGACTCACATGAGCCGGGGCGCTTGCTGCTAGATCCTTATCCTAAGAGGTTAGTCTTGGTAGGTGTCGTACTCAGTGTCGGTATGCGAGGAGCCATCGCCTGAATCGTAGTCGTAGCTGCCGTCAGTCGACGAAGACGAATCCGAAGAGGAGTCTGACCCGCTGCCCGAGGAGCTGCCGTTCGAGGAGCTACCGGAAGAATTGTCGGACGAGCTGCTAGAAGAACTGCCGGATGAGCTGCCGGAGGAGCTGCTGTTGCTACGAGAATAGGGGCCAGGTCCGCTCGAGACGGTGATCGTGACCGAGCTACCTGCGTTGGCGGAGCCGCTGTTGGACTGGCTCATAACGATGCCACTCTCGGTGTCGTAGCTCTCGCTGTAGGTAACGTTGACGGTAAAGCCGGCGTTCTCAATGGCGCTACGTGCGGTGCTCTCGCTGTCACCAACAACCCAAGGAATGTCAGACTTCTTGGGGCCGGTGCTGACGACGATGGTGATCGTGGCGCCCTTTGAGGTGCTATCGCTGGGCGACTGGCTGATGACGTAGCCATCGCTCACATCGTTGCTGTCCTGGTACTCAACCTGCACCTTGAAGCCCCTGTCGGTGAGGGTGCTGTTGGCGCTGTCATAGCTGCTGCCCACGACGTTGGGCACCTCAACGCTCTCGCTACCCTTGGAGAGCTGATAGGTGATGACATCGCCTTCCTTGGCGGAAGCGCCGGCAACGGGGTTCTGCTTAGACACCAGGTTGGGCTCAAGCTCGTCGTCGTAGACGGAGTCGCCAGCCTTGCCGCTGAGCTTGTTCTTCTCGAGAAGTGCCTCTGCCTCAGAGGGAGAGAGGCCGCGCAGGTCGGGAACCGTCACGCTCTTGGCGGGCTCAGGACCCTTTGAGACCCAGATGTTGATCTGCGTGCCGCGGGCCATCTGACGCTGCGGATCGGGGTCTTGGTCCATGACCTTGCCCTTATCGACGGTCGTGGAGTACTCCTCGCGCACGTTGCCACGCTCAAAGTAGCCGCTCTCGTCAATTGCCTTCAGGGCCTCCTCCTGAGTGAAGTTGAGGAGGTTGGGGACGGGGCGCGTGGCGTTTCCGGCGGCGTACATACGCGTGGCCATGTAGGCAATGATGCTGAGCGCGAAGAGGGCGGCAAGAACGCCGGCAATAGTCTTGTGCTTGCGAGAGCGCTGCTTGCGCTGGGCCTCCTGCTGGGCATGCTCGGTGGCCGTGAGGGGCCTGGAGTCGCCCGTCGTGTCAAGGCGATTGATCGGCTGGAGCGAGGCCGTCGAGTTGCTCACGTCAACAACGGGGGCAACCTGCGTCGAGGTGAGGGCGATGCCTGCAGTTGCGGAGTTGACGTCCCTGATGCGACCGGCCAGGTAATCGCGCAGCGTGCGGTTGAGCTCGTCAGCCGTCTGGAAGCGATCTGCCGGGTCTTTCTGCATGCACTTGAGGATGATGCTCTCAAGCGAGGGGTCAATCGCGGGATTGATCTGGCTCGGCGGGAGCGGCTGCTCGTTCACCTGCTTCATGGCAACGGAGATGGCGTCGTTGCCGTCAAAGGGAACCTGACCGGTTGCCGCCTCGTACATGACGATGCCAAGACTGTAGATGTCGGTGGTGGGGCCCAGCTCCTTGCCGCGCGTCTGCTCGGGGGAGACGTAGTGGGCGGTGCCCAACACCGAGTTGTCGGTCGTGATATGGCTGTTCTTGGCGCGTGCGATGCCAAAGTCCATCACCTTGATGTTGCCATCCTGCTGCACCATGATGTTCTGCGGCTTGATGTCGCGATGGATGATGTCATGGTTATGGGCGATGGTGAGGGCCTGAGCGATCTGCGAGCCAATCTGTGCGACCTTCTGCGGGTCGAGGGCCCCGTGGCGGCGGATGCCGCTCTTGAGGTCGATACCGCGCAGGTACTCCATGATGATGTAGTAGGTGTCCCCGTCCTTGCCCCAGTCGTAGACCGAGACGATATAGGGACTCTGGAGTGCGGCTGCAGCCTGTGCCTCCTGCTTGAAACGGGCTGCGAACGACTCGTCAGCGGCAAACTGGGGCAGCATCGTCTTGATAGCCACCGTGCGACCGAGAACTTCGTCTATACCGCGGTACACGGTGGCCATGCCGCCGGTACCGATCTTATCCTGAACTGTGTAACGTCCACCGAGAATTCTGCCTGGCATACTTAGCGCTCCCTAATCCCGAACGCGAACAAATCCAAATCTCTCAATGAGGAGGAGCTTCCCCCTCGACCAAAGTGATGTGTCACAACATCTGGCATCACATCACCCCCGCCTGCACGTTGATGCAGTCGGCCAAGACTTCACCAGCGACGTAGGCGGCCATGCCGCTCACGTCGGTGTCTCCACCTTCGATATACACCGAAATGGCGAGCATAGGGTCGTCATACGGCGCAAATCCAATGAAAGCAGAGTTTGCATACGCTTGACCGGTCTCGGCGGTACCCGTCTTACCGGCAACGTCGACGCCCGAGATGCGAGCGCCCACGCCGGTACCGTCCTCAACAACGTCGCGCATGGAAGCCTTTATCATTTCGGCGGTGTCGCCCGTGATGGGCTGGCCGAGACTGCGACTTGCGGTGGTCGAGGTGGTTGCACCCTCGGGCGAGAGGATGTGGTCGACCACATAGGGGTTCATGGCGATGCCGCCGTTGGCCACCGCGGCCGCGATGACGGCATTCTGCATGACGGTGGTCTGCGGGCCGGCGGGCGAAGACTCGTGCTCGCCAACGGGCTGTCCGCAGGCTGCCCATGCCGTCTCCCACGCAGTCATGTCGGCGGGATCGGGAATGAGAGAGGCTTCGCTGTTGAAGTCCTGACCGATCGGGGAGCCATAGCCGAAGGCGCGGGCGTAGCCCACGAGCGACGTGGGTCCAATCTGGTTGCCGACCTGAGCGAAGACGGTGTTCGCCGAGTACTTGTAGGCATCACGCAGGGAGAGGGAGCTCCACTCCTCATCGTGAATGTTCGTGACCACGCGGTCATCCTCAATGGTGAGAGATGCAGGGGCTTCATAGGTGGAGTCAAGCGTTGCCTCGCCGCTGTCGAGCGCGGCTGCAAGGGTCACGGTCTTGAAGGTGGATCCGGGCGGGTAGAGCGCTGCCGTGGCTCGGTTGATGAGCTCGCCGTCACCCTCCTGGCCCTCCATGTAGTCACCCACGTTGTCGTAGTTGAAGGAGGGGTTGCTGGCCTCGGCGAGCACGGCGCCGGTACTGGGGTCGAGCACGACGATGGCGCCACGGTAGCCCTGCAGCTCGCGCTCGGCGGCAGCCTGCATCTGGGAGTTGATGGTGAGCACCACGGTCGAGCCAGGCGTGTCGACGCCTGCCATCGAGTAAAGGGCGCTGTTCCAGGTTGAGTAGTCCGCATGGCCGGTCAGCACGTCGTTCATCTTTGATTCGATTCCCGAGGAGCCATACTGGCTCGACAGGTAGCCAACGAGGCTCGTGGCAACATTGCCCTGCGGGTAGTGGCGCTCGTAGGTGCCGTCACCGTCGTCAGAGAGCCTCGACTCAGCCAGGGTCACTCCGTCGGAGGTGATGATGGCGCCGCGCTGAACACGCGCGCTACGAATGATCGTGTGGTTGTTGATGGGCAGGTTGCGGTAGTAGTCTGCCTTGATCACCTGGATGTAGGTGAGGTTGGCGATAAGAACGGCGAACATGATCGTCAGCGAGGTGATGAGGTGCGTCAGGCGGTTGCCGAGGGCAACGCGGCCCAGCACGCCAGACTCGGGCGTGTCCATGCCAAAGGAGGCGCGGGCATGCGCACCGTGCACCAGGGCCTGGGCACGGTTGGTCGTGCCGGGGTCCACGAGCTGCTGCATCGTGGCCGTCTCCATGAGCGTCTCACGGCCAGTTGCCTCATCACCGGCGCGCAGCAGCAAGGCAACGATGATGAAGCTGGCGAGCAGCGACGAGCCGCCCTGGCTCATGAAGGGCAGGGTGACGCCCGTGAGCGGCAGGAACTTGGTGACGCCGCCCACGATGATGAAGGCCTGAATCGCGATGGCCGAGGTCAGACCGACTGCGGCAAAGGCGGAGGCATCAGACTTGGCGCGTGCCGCCGTGGTGAGGCCGCGCACGGCAAAGAGCATGAAGAGGATGAGAACACCCGCTCCGCCCAGCAGGCCGATCTCCTCGCCGATGGCGCTGAAGATGAAGTCGGACTCAACGATGGGGATGAGGCGCGGCAGGCCGCGACCGATGCCAACGCCCACAAGGTCGCCGTCGGCGAGCGAGTAGAGCGACTGGACGATCTGCAGGCCGTCGCCGGACGGGTCCGCAAAGGGATCGAGCCAGATGTGAACGCGCGTCTGGACGTGCGAGAACAGCATGTAGCACACGCGACCGCCCAGAAGCAGCAGGATGAGGGAGATCACGACGTAGCTCGCGCGACCCGTGACGACGTAGAGCATCACCACGAAGAAGGAGAAGAAGAGCAGTGCGGAGCCGAGGTCGCGCTCAAAGATGACCACGAGGAGGGAGAGGCCCCACATCACGAAGACCGGAATCAGCATGCGCGGCTGCGGGATGGCAAAGGGCCCGAACTTGATGGTTGACGCTGAGAGCAACTCGCGGTTGTCAGCGAGGTAGAAGGCCAAGAACAAGCAGACGAAGATTTTTGCGATCTCGCCCGGCTGGAAGGAGAAGGGGCCAAAGGTAAGCCAAATCTTCGAGCCGTTGATCTCGGTGCCAAAGAGAATGGGCAGGATGAGCAGGACGACGCCAGCTGCGCCGATGGTGTATTTGTAGCGCGCCAGGTTGTCGATGGAGCGCACTACGGAAAGGGTTCCCACCATGGCAAATATCGACACGAAGAGCCAGAGTATCTGGCCCCCGGCCAAGCTGGGCGCCAGTCGCGTGACGAAGGTGATGCCTATGCCCGAGAGCACGAAGGTGACGGGCAGGATGGCGGGGTCAGCTCCGGGCGCGAGCAACCTGATGGAGATGTGCGCGATGGTGAACGCGGCAAACAGCCCGATGGGAACCGCGAGGGTGGTGAAGCTGAGAGCCATGTTCTGGTTCATGACGTACAGCGCATAGAGTAGCGTTACCGGGAACGCCGCCAGAATGAGAAGGAGCAGCTCGGTGTTCCTTCGGGTGTTGGTGTGGAGTTCTTCCATCACGCTCACACCCCCTCGTCGGCATCGGCGTTATCCGCCTTTGGCTTCTCGACGGGGTTCGTCTCCGCCTTGGCAGAGGACTCCGCAGTCTCGTCGTGCGTGACGGGCGTGGCGTTCGAAGGGTCGTTTCCTCCGTTTGCCTTCGCCACCGCCTCGGCCTTGGCGGCCTTGGCGGAGTCAATCTGCTCGCGATAGCTGTTGACGGTGGTAATTGCCTCGGCTTCGGAGGCAACGGGAACGCCTTCCTCGACGCTATTGGCAACAGCTTCGGGAAGGTCTGAGATCTCCACCGAGGTGGTTTCCACCAAGCTGTAGAGGGGGTAGCCCAAGAAGTCTGAGTCTATGCCCTGGTAAATGCCGACCGTGCGTCCGTTTGCGCCCACAAACCACGAGTTGCGAATGACAAGCGCGCAGGCAGACGTAAGGACGACAAGAACTCCCAGGATGAAGAAGGATACCAAGAGGAAGGTGCGGCGATTCTTCTGACGCACCTGCTCAAGGGTGCCGTCATCGAGCACGTCGACAACGATGACGGATACGTTATCGTGTCCGCCCGCCGTGAGCGCGGCGGCAACGAGGTTGTCGGCCGCTGACTGCGGAGAGACGGACGAGACCGCGATGGCCTCGATCTCGGAGTCCTCGACCATGGAGGAGAGGCCGTCCGAGCATATGATGATGCGGTCTCTGGAGGAGACGCTGATGGTGAAGTGATCCGCATACATGTCGGGGTCAGAGCCCAAGGCACGCGTGATGATGGATCGCGAGGGATGGACTCGGGCCTCGTCGGCGGTGATCTCGCCTGCCTCGACGAGCTCCTCCACATAGGAGTGGTCGTGCGTGAGGCGCACAAGGGTACCTGCATGCAGGAGGTAGATGCGGGAGTCGCCAACATGGGCGATGGCCATGTGGTTGTCTTCGATGATGGCGGCAGAGGCCGTGCAGCCCATGCCCTCTCGGCCTTCTCCCTTGATGGAGCCTTCGATGACGGCTGCGTTCGCCGCCTCAACGGCTGCGCCCATCAGCAGGTCATCGGCGTGATGCGGTGCGTTTGCCGCGATGGCGGTGACGGCGATGGAGCTTGCGACCTCGCCGGCCGCATGTCCGCCCATGCCGTCGCATACGGCGAAAACCGGTGCTTGAACGAGGTAGGAGTCTTCGTTGTGATCACGAACGAGGCCCACGTCGGAGCGGGCTCCCCAAGACAGGCGGGCGTTGGAGCCGTTGTCGGTATGGGAGTCCAAACGAGCTTCGACGGGAATAGCCTCATGCCCGGGGCTCGCGACGGGCTCCTCGGGCGTTGTAGGCGGCATTTCGATCTTGCCGCTATTTTGCTTTAGCTGGTCAAACATTCCTTGCCTTATCGTCGGGTGGCGCGCATGACGGTGTCGCCGACTTGGACATCGTCGCCGTCGCGCAGGGTGACGGCTTGGGCAATGGGGTGCCCATTGACGAGCGTGCCGTTCGTGGAGCCAAGGTCCTCAAGAACGAGGGCAGGCCCCTGGAGGGTAAAACGTGCGTGTGTGGCAGAGACGTAGGGCTCGTCGATGACGATGTCCGACGAGGGGGAACGCCCGACCACAACGGGTCCGAGGATATCGACGTGCAGGCCACGAAGGTCCTTCGCGCCCTTCTCGATATCAATCGACCAGATGGCAGCATCACGACGCTGGCCACTTACCAAGCCGATGCCCGTGCGCATGGTCGCATAGAGAAACACGTAGAGCATGATCACAAGCAGAATGCGGCCTGCGAAGAGAATCAGTTCGATCATTAACCCTCCTTGAACTCAAGATTCATGAGGCCAAGGGTGATCACATCGCCGTCATGAAGCGTGTAACGGGTGATCTCGGCATCGTTAACGAGGGTCCCGTTGGTTGATTTAAGGTCAGAAACGGTCCATGACGTACCATCGTACTCGAGAAGCGCATGGTGACGCGAAACATTGGGATCGTTCAGAACAATACCGCCCGGAATGCGCTCGCGGCCAATGGGGGTCGCGGGTGCCGTTGCGATGTAGGTGCGTCCGGTCTGCCTATCAATAAGTATGCAGGTGTTGGGGTAAGACTCATCCTCAGCAGCCTTGTCGTCCTGGGCAGGCTCGGGCTTGGGGGCGGGAGCTGGTGCAGGAGCGGGCTTAGCGACGGGAGCTTGCGTTGAGACAGGGCCCGAGCCCGCAGGTGCGGGAGCCGGGGCGGGAATCGGTGCGGCTGCCGGCGCAGGCGCGGGCTGCTTGACGGGTGCCGCCTCGTTTGCCTTTGCGGAATCGGCCGCAGCTGCCTGGGCCGAGAACGCTTCCGCTGCGGGAGCGGGCGCTGGGACGGGAATCGAGCCATCGGCTGTCTGGAGCTCAGAAATTGGCGGCTGAGCTGAGGGCATACCGGCTATAGGCACATCCATCGAATGGGGCATAGCCTGCTGCGGCTGCATTTGCATCGGCATCTGGGCCGGGTTAACCGCAGGGGCGGATGTCGGGTCGAAGGCCGAGGCGGGCGCAGGAATGTAGGGAGCCCCAAATGCGGGCATGCCAGCGGACATCGAATCGGAAGCGGGCATGGAATCCGGCATTGGGACAGGAGCGTACATGGGGTCGGTCATAGGTGCCTGGGTGTAGTACTGGCCCGCCAGGGGAGCCATGTAGGGCATATAGCCTGCCGGAATGTAGTAGGACTGGTCGGCAGGCAAGGGCGCCTGCGTAGGCATGGGCATCGCTGCCGAGTAGGGAACCTGCCCTGCTCCATAGGCAGGGAAGGGCTCGGGCATGGGTGCCTGAGCGGGAGCCGCCTCGGGTGCGGGCGCGTGGGCAGGCGCCGAAGCGGTGGAAAGGTCAGCTTCAGGCGCGCCTTCTTGGATAGAGCCGGAATCAGTCGTGGGCTCAGGGGCGGGGCTCGCCTCCTGTGCAGCCTTCGAAGGAGCGGGCTCCGGCACGTTGGGCGCGGGGGTGGACTCAGGAGAAGTGCCGCGAGCGGTGATCTTATGGTCAATCTCGTGGGTAGTCCTGGCGGTCATGTCAATCCTCGGAACGGCAACAGACTCAAGGCCGTTGGCGTCGGCAAGATGGTCGACGCCCTGCACGCTGCGCGGCGCCGGGGGTATGGGATCTTTGTCGGAGGGGTCGAGGGTGATGACCTCAGCGGAGATGCCGAGCAGTTCCTCGACGCTCTTGCCAACTCGAGAGTTGGGGTTACCTGCGGGGCGAGCTGGCGCCGGAGCAGGCATAGGGAAGTTCTTGGGTAGCGGAACGCCGTTGCCCGTGGGAACCTGGGGTATGTGGGGCACCTGCGGAACCTGAGGGCTCTGCTGCGCCTGCGACGCATTGGGCTTCTGTGGAGCCTGCGGGGCCTGAGCCGCATGCTGGGGCTGAGGCGTTTCCGGAGCCTGGGCCGCCTGCTGGGTCTGAGGCGCTTCCGGAGCCTGGGCTGTCTCGGGAACCTGCGGAACCTGAGGCCTCTGAGGCATCTGCGGTATCTTCGGAAGCTTCGAAGCGGGTACCTTCGGTGCGTACGGATAGTTGTTAGGGGGCGTTGTCGGCGCGTTGCCTACAGCATTCTCATCCACGGCTACCTTCTTTTCTAAAGGTTCGCTTTCGCTGCCAAAGTGCTCCAATGAGTCCAGCGCCTGGTCGAGCTGGGCCTCATGATGAACAAGGGGCTCGTCAGATGACGTGGGCTTAGAGAGCCACACCAAACCGTTCGATACGTCCTCGTCTGCACCATTGTGCATGACGAGACTCGGCTCGAGGGGCGCAGATTGTGCAAGATGCCTTTTGTCATCGGTCGCGGGCGTATCGAGTTCTTCGGGAGTCTCATCGTGACGTGCGGAGCTGTTCTCAAGCGGCTCGTCCGCGACGGGGGTTGAGCTGTCTTCGGTCTTCTTGATGCGTCCTCGCGTCGGAAGAATCGCACCACGACTGCGAGGGAGCTCACTTGCTTCGGGGGAGCCGGCGTCCTTTAGGTCGGAATCGGAGGAGGACTCGGCCTCGTCGAGCTTTTCGTCATCCTTGGGTTCGCCCGTAGTGCGCTTCATGTGACGATGCGGACGCTTCTTATGCAGAAGCTCGCCCTGCTTCTTGGTCTCGGGCTCGTTTTCAGCCTCGGCCTCAGCCTGCTCTTCGGCGGTGTCCTTGGCCTCGTCCTGCTTCTCTGCGACGGTCTCGGCCTCAGCCTCAGCCTGCTCGTCGTCCTTGGACTCGGCTTTGGCAGCGGCCTGCTCCTTTGCTACGGCTTCGGACTTGGCATCGGCTTTGGTCTGCTGCTCGCTCTTGGTCTCGGCCTCGGCCTGCTCGGTCACGGCCTCAGGCTCGACCTGCTCGCCTGCAGCCGCTTCGACCTCAGGCAGGTGCGCCTGCTCGAGTTCGGTCTTGTCCTCTTCTTCCAGCTTGGGGCCTTCCGAGCTTTCGGGAGCCTTCTCGTCGTTCGGCTGCCTCTCGGCTGGCGCCTCCTGCTCGCTTGTGGCCATCCGCTTGGCAAACCTCTTGCCCTTAGGTTGCTGCACGGGCTCCAGCTGGTCTTTGGGTGTCAGGCTTGCGGCTTCGTCTTCGGTCTTCTCGACGGATTCGTCTGCCGCCTCGTGCGCAGCCTCGTCCTTCTCGGCCTGAGGCTTCTTGTGCTGCTTCAACGCGGCGGGGGCAACGCTGGCCCTAGAGGTCTCGACGGGCTGGAAGTCGTGATCGAGCATCGCCCTGATCTCGGAATTGAGCGCCTCTTCGGAAGCCTTGTCGAAGAAGGGGAAGATCTTCCTATCAATATGCTGCTTGGGGGACTCGTCAAGCGCATGAATGGTCGGAAGGCTCTCGGCCACCGACGCTGGCACCACTGAGACGGGAACGCCTCCAGTGGCCAGCTCTACGGGCTTGACGTGCGTCGACGGCAGATGTGCCGGCACATGGGCAGGCCTCGGCAGATGTGCCGCAACGGGTGCCGGATGCGGGGGATCTGAGGGGACCGGTGCCGCATGCGGCGTGGCCTTGGACTCATCTTTCTGACGCGTCCGTCGACGGCGCGGCTGAGCCGGTTCGGCCGCTTGGGACTCCGCCTCTTGCTCGGGGGCTTGCGCGGCCTCCGGAGCGGGGGAGAAGGACTCCTCCGACTTGCTGGCGGCAGAGCTGGCCTCCTCAGACTTCTTGGCGGAGGAACGCGGCTTCTTTGCCTTTGCCCTTGCGGCTGCGGAGGATGCCTCCTCCTCGAGAAGCTTGGCAACGAGGGAAGAGGCGTCCTCAGGCTCGGTGGCCTTGGGGGCACGCTTCTTGAGTTTAGGAACATCGAGGTCAAAGGCCTCGTCTGTTGTTTCGGGTGCCGGCTCGGAGGAGCGCTTCTTGAGCTTGGGAACATCGAGGTCAAAGTGCTCGTTCGTAGACTCGGGCTTTGCCTGCGCAAGGGGAGCCGCCGCCTCGACCACTGCCTGCGGGACGGGTGCGACCGAAACCTCAGGCATGACCTGCGGGACGGGCGCAACCGACACCTCGGGAATGATGTGCGGGACGGGTGCTGCAGAAACCTCGGGAATGATGTGCGGTACGGGTGCAGCCGACACCTCGGGAATGATTTCTGGAATGGGCGCGAGCGAAGGCTCGGACGTGGCCTGCGGGGCCGATGCGGCCGGACTTACGGACGGACTCTCCGGAATGGGAGTGACCGAGGGGCCGGGCACAATCTTTGGGACGCCGGCAACAGAGGCCGGATCCGTCGTCGCACGACGCGACGAGGACTTCTCCTTTGCTTTCTTGCGCTTTGCGGCGGCCTTTGCCTCTGAAGTTGAAGTCGTTTCGGAAGACGCGCGCTTGGGTGCGGCAGGCTTCATCTTCGGGGCCGGCTGTGCTGCCGGCTCGTCGCCGAGGGAGTTCTCGACCGAATCCTCGCTGGCAGAGCGACGATCTGCGGCCGCGCCACCAACGGCGGATGCTCCCGAGAGGAAGGACTTCTCGTCGGCACGAAGGCGCTCGAGGGTTTCGGCGTCGACGTTCTCGGCGAAGACGGCAAACTTGCCGGTGCGCAGGTTGGGGTCAACGAGGAAACGAGCGAGCGGCTCGCCCACGAGGGCATAGTCCTTCTCGCGAGCCTCCGCCTTCATGAGCTTCTCGACCTCTTTGGTGAGGCGCGGGTAAAGGGGGCGCATCGCGGCGTCATCGGTCGCGGACACGAGGATGGTATAGAGAGCCGGGGCGGTCGTGACCCCGTCAATTGCGAAGGTTTCGGATTCGAGCTGCTTGCAGCACTGCCTCGCGAGTCGCTTGAACGAGAAGGGCGACACGTAGCCCTTCGGCGCAGCGCTGAAGACCTCGTTCGCACGGGTCTCGAAGATCCTAATTACGTTCATGGTCCTCTTCCTCCGGGTCTTCAGGAGAAGGTCCGCTCAAGAAAGTCGCGATACTTACAAGTACACATAAGACTACCGCAATTAGGATGGTGCTCTGGCTTGGGGGTAGCCAGATGTCCCCTTTTTCCATCTGGTCAGCCAACAATTGGCCGCCGATTAAGATCGCTGCACAGGCAATCTGTCCAAGCACCGCGCAGGTGGTGGATTTTCGTGCATTTGTAATGAGCGAGCCTATGAAGGCGGCGAGGCCGGAGCTGAC
>CAJOKK010000008.1 GCA_905235165.1 uncultured Atopobiaceae bacterium
CGCGGCGAGCTGGAGGAGGCACTGGCGCTGGTGGAGAAGGGCCTGGTCAAGAATGCCCACAACGTCAAGGCGCGTGGTCTCAAGGCGCTGGTCTTGACCAAGCTTGGTAGGGAGCAGGAGGCGCTTGCCTGGATCGAGAAGAACCTCGAGCTTGACACCTTCGATTACGTCTCACGCTTCGTGCGCTACCTCCTCACGGGTCGCGAGGCCGACGAGCTCGCGTCCATAGCTGAGCGCGCCCGCAACTTCCACGAGACCTATCTGCAGACGGCACGCGACTTCATGGAGGGCGGCCAGTACGCCGAGGCACTTGAGCTGCTCGAGGCTTGGCAGGCTCCCGCTGAGGGCGGACACCCGCTCATTGCCTACTATCGCGGCTTCTGCCTGGCGAAGCTCGGTCATGAGGCCGAGGCGCAGGAGGCCTATCAGCTGGCCGAGCGGTGCGACTCGTCCTATTGCTTCCCCAACAAGCTCGAGGACCTGCAGGTGCTCAGCGCCTGCGTGGCCGGCAATTCCAAGGCCGCCAAGGCTCGCTACTATTTGGGCTGCCTCTACTACGACAAGCTGCAGTATGAGAAGGCCATCGAGCTCTGGGAGGAGGCCGAGAGGCTTGACGGCAACTTTGCCACCCTCGAGCGCAACCTCTCGATTGCCTACTACAACAAGTGCGACGATCCCGAGAGGGCGCTGGCTTGCCTGGAGCGTGCCTTTGCCCTCGACACGAGCGACGCACGCGTCTTTCTCGAGCTCGACCAGCTCTATGCCAAGCTTGGCTACGCGCCCAAGCTGCGTCTGGCTAACTACCGCAACCACTTGGAGCTTGCCGAGCGCCGCGACGACCTCTATACCGAGTACATCACGGTGCTCAACCTCTGCGGGGAGTATGAGGCGGCCCACGCCGCCATCGTTGGGCATAACTTCCAGACCTGGGAGGGTGCCGAGGGCAAGATCAGTGGCCAGTTCAAGGTCTGCCTGCTTGAGCAGGCAAAGGTGGCCTTGGCCGCGCATGAGGGCGAGCGGGCGGCCGAGCTCATCTCCGAGGCGCTCTCGTATCCCGAGAACCTTGGCGAGGGTCGACTTGAGGGCACGCGCGACAACCACCTCTACTATCACCTCGGCCTTGCCTTCGAGCAGTTCGGCCAGCAGGACAAGGCGCGCGAGTGCTTCGAGTTGGCCACGCTTGGCGCCATGGAGCCCGCAGGCATGATGTACTACTACGACCAGCCTGCCGACATGATCTTCTACCAGGCCCTGGCCTGCCAGAAGCTCGGCCGCCAGAAGGAGGCCAACGCACGCTTCTACAAGCTGCTCGACTACGGCGAGCAGCATATCCGTGACGTCTTCAAGATGGACTACTTTGCCGTCTCCATGCCGGATATGTCAGTCTTTGATGCCGACATGGATCGCAAGAACGTCGAGCACTGCCACTACCTCATGGGCTTGGGCAAGCTTGGCCTTGGGAGGACGCAGGAGGCTGCCGAAGATTTGGGCAAGGTGCTCGCCTCCGACCCGAATCACCAAAACGCCGCGATTTACCTGCGCATGGCTGAGTAGCGCACGGCTGTGCCCGCCCGCTGTTCCCCATGGGGAGAAGAGCGGGCGGGCCGTGCCGGATGCCTCTTCTCGCAAGGCCGATCTTTCAGGCCTGGCCTTGTCCATGGCCAAGAATGTTGCTCTGCCGTGACGGGCTGTTTTTGTACACTAACTGTTCGTGAAGGACCGCTGCAGGTCCGTGTTGAGGGTTGGGAGTCTTGTGAACAAGCGCATGTTGCTCATAGTGCGAGAGTTGGCGGAAGGGGAGAAGCCCCAGACCCTCGCTTCGCTGGCCGAGCGCCACGGCGTGTCCCAACGCACCATCAGAAACGACCTCAACACCATCAATGGCCTTCTCGATGCCCACGGCGTGGACCTGATTGCCCTGGGTGCCGAGGGAGCCGTGCTTGTTCCCGAGGGCTTCAAGCAGTCCTCACGCCTGGCAACGCGAGCGGGCATCGGTGCCTATCGCCTCTCGAAGCACGAGCGCCAGGTGCTCGTTGCGGCACTTCTCGTGAACGCCGTGCCCTCAACGACGCTTGGCGCCATTGCCTCTGCGCTCGCGGTCAGCCGCTCCACGATCGTTGCCGACCTCGAGCAGGTCAAGGGCCTCGTTGCCGAAAGCGACCTGCAGGTGGTTTCCCTTTCGGGCAGCGGCCTGTGGGTTGAGGGCGACGAATACGCCAAGCGCGCCTTTCTGCTCAAGCTTGCTCAGAGGGAGTTTTCAGAGGAGCCGCTGAGCCTCTTTGGCGAGATGGTGGGCATCGACTCCGCTGATGCCAATGCCCTGCGCAAGATCATCAACGAGCAGGAGCACGCCTGTGGCCTGTCTCTCAGCGACGAGTCCTTCGAGGGCCTTCGCCGCTACCTTGCGATCAGCTCGGGCCGTCGCCGCCAAGGCGTTGAGGCCTCTCCCTCCGAGCAGGAGCACCCTGTGCAGGTGAGCGCCTTCGCCCAGCAGGTCAATGCCCATGTTGAGCAGTACGGTCAACTTACGCACTCGGATGCCGAGGCGAGCCGCCTGGCCCAGTTCATGGCTGGCCTGCACTACTTAGAGCGGGGCAACTTCACGGCCAAGGGCATGCGTATCCAGATGCTCACCCGCACCTTCATTCGCGACGTCTCGGAGGACCTCGGCATCGACCTCAATGCCGACTTCACCCTCTTTGACATGCTCTCCAACCATCTCGAGTCCATGCTTTCGATTGACGTCAGCACCTTGACTCCCGATGTCGCCGTGCGCCTGCTCGCCGACGGGCATCCCGAGATTCGCGCTGCCGTCATGCGTCACCTGTCTGCCTTCGACGGCTATGGCGGCCGGCCCATCGTAGACATGGACGTTGACTTTATCGTCGTGCATGTCTGTGCCGCGATTGAGCGCCGTCGCAACGGGGGAGAAGGGCTCGTGGTCGCGGTCGTGTGCCATGCGGGCCTTGCCACCTCACGCCTGCTCATGGAGCGCCTGCGGGGTCGCTTCAGCTTCCGCATTTCCGAGGTCCTCTCGGCGCATGAGGCCGAGAGCCTGTCGCCTGAGCGCGCCGACCTTGTCATCTCGACCGTTCCGCTCTCGGACTGCCCCATTGAGTACGTCATGGTCTCTCCGATCATGACCGAGGATGACTACGCGCGCGTGGGAAACAAGGTTGAGGCCATTCGAAGTCGTAGCCTTGCCCCGCAGCGCATGGACAGTGCGGCCCAGCGCATGCTCGATCGCATTGCCGATGGGCTTTGCCAGCTTGTGCCTGACCAGGCTGACGACCTGATGGCGCTGGTCCGTCGTGAGCTGCGTTCCTATCTTGCCGAGACGGGCGGCGATGCCGAGTCTCTGCGTGCGCCCGACCTGTATGAGCTGCTTGACCCTTCGCAGATCGTGCTCGACCTCGACTGCGACAGTTGGCGCGAGGCCATCGCGCTTTCGGCGGCACCCCTGCTGGAGGGGCAGCTCATCACGTCCGACTACGTGGACGCGATGATAGCCAACACCGAGGAGAACGGCCCCTATTACCTGCTGGCCAAGGGCTTCGCCATGCCCCATGCCGGTATCGGTGAGGGGAGCGTCAAGTTGGGCATGAGCCTGGCGCGCCTCTCGACACCCGTGGCCTTTGGCAGCGAGGAGCTTGATCCGGTTGAGTTTGTCTGCATTCTCAGCCCCGTTGACCATGACTCCCACCTCCGGGCCTTCTTCCATCTGATGGCTTTGCTCACCAACACTGACCTTTTGGATCGTCTGCGGGTCGCAAAGACCCCAGCCGAGGTGACGGCCACGATTCGCGAGCTCGAGCGCACCCTCGAGGGCTAGGTCTTCGGGCTATACAAATCTCTTGCAAAAAGTGGGCAATGCTTCTGACTGTTCAAGCCGCCCAGCTCTCCCTATCTTTTCAATCAGAAACTTTCGTAGCAACAGGGAGGAGGGCTGTGCATGGTTTGGGAAGAGCTCAAGAAGGAGCTGATCTTTACCGACTTCGATGCCAAGACGCCCGACGACATCTTTGAGGTCTTGGGCGGTGAGCTGGTTCACGCCGGCTATGCCAAGGAAAGCTATGTCCAGGCGCTCAAGGATCGCGAGGAGGAGTTCCCCACGGGCCTTTGCGTCGACGGCTTTGGCGTGGCGATTCCCCACACGCCCGAGGAGCACGTCAACGAGGTGGCTACGGCCATCGCCGCGCTCAGTCACCCCGTCACCTTCTTGGAGATGGGAACCGACGATCCCGTTGACGTCAGCCTCGTCTTCATGCTCTGCGTCACCGATCCGCAAGCTCATCTCGAGCAGCTGCAGCAGATCGTGAAGATCATTCAGGACAAAGAGGTGCTCAAGAAGCTGCAGGGTACCTCCGATCAGCAAGCAATCATCGACATCATCAAGGAGAAGGAGCAAGCGCTATGAAGAAGAAGGTCATCGTTGCCTGTGGCGGAGCCATCGCTACCTCGACGGTCGCGTCGAACGCCATCATGGAGATCGCCAAGAAGAACGGCATCGACGTCGAGATCTGCCAGTGCCGCATCTCCGAGATTCCCTCGAACCTCGACGGCGCCGACCTCATCGTCCCGACGGGCCGTGTGAAGCGCGACTTCGGCGTGCCCACGATTCCCGGCACCCCCTTCATCTCGGGCGTTGGCGTTGACAAGCTCGAGGAGAAGATCGTCTCCGTCCTCTCTGAGTAATTTTCCGCGTTCGTTTTGCCGTGTGGTGCCCGTTCGCGTGGCGCGGCAAGAAGGGATTGGTAAGCGAACATGCTTGAAGCAGGCGCGTTTGTCATCAACTACATTCTCGACATGGGCCCCAGCGTCATGCTGCCCATCGTTATCACCATCTTGAGCATCGCCCTCGGCGTGAAGCCGGGCAAGGCGATTCGCGCCGGTCTCATGATCGGCGTCGGCTTCGTGGGCCTCGGCCTTATCGTCGGCCTCATGAACGAGCAGCTTGGGCCCGCGGCCCAGGCGATGAGCGACCGCTTTGGCCTGTCGCTGAGCGTCGTTGACATCGGATGGCCGGGCATGTCGCCGATCACCTGGTCGTCGAACATCGCTACCATCGCCATCCCCGTCGCGATCCTGGTGAACATCATCATGCTCGTGACCAAGCTCACCCACACGGTGAACATCGACATCTGGAACATCTGGCACATGACCTTTACGGGCGCCGTCGCCTACGCCGTCACGGGCAACTTTGCCCTCGGTATCCTCGGCGTCGTCATCCATGCCGCCATCTCCTACAAGCTCGGTGACCTCTGGGCCCCGCTCATGGCCGACTACTTCGAGCTTGATGGCATCACCTCGCCCCACGGCACGAGTGCCTACATGGCTCCCTACGCCTGCTTCGTCGACTGGGTCATCGAGAAGATCCCCGGCATGCGCGACGTGGACTTCTCGGCCGACAGCCTGGAGGAGAAGGTCGGCGTCCTTGCCGAGCCTGTCGTGATCGGCTTCATCCTCGGCAGCGTCATCGGCTTTCTGGGCGGCTACAACCTGCAGCAGGCGCTTCCTCTGGGCGTCACCATGTCTGCGGTCATGGTGCTCATGCCCAAGGTGGTCAAGTGCATCATGGAGGGCCTGATGCCGCTTTCCGAGAAGGCCAAGGTCATCATGAACGAGCGCTTTGACGGCGAGCAGTACTACATCGGCCTCGACCCGGCCATCCTCTTGGGCGATTCCCAGGTCGTCGCCGCGGGCCTGATCTTCATCCCCCTCACGCTGCTCATCGCCGTGCTGGTGCCGGGCAACCGCGTCCTTCCCTTTGGCGACCTGGCCACCATCGGCTTCTTCATCGCCATCTCGGTGGCGGTCCACAAGGGCAACCTCTTCCGCACGCTCTTCTCGGGTTCGCTCATCATGTTCGTCACCATCTGGATCGCGAACCAGACCATCCCCTGGATGACCAAGCTTGCCGAGACCACCGGCTCGCTGGGAGACGCGACGGCCATCGCCGCGCTCGACCAGGGTGGCTGCCCGATTACCTATGTCTACACGCAGGCGCTGACCTTCGAGAACGTGGCGGGGATGATCGTCATCGCTACCACCTACATCGTTTGCCTGGTCTTTGCGGTCATGCACTCGCGCAAGCGCGCTGCCGAGCTTTCCGAGATGGACGGCGAGTAGGCACCAGCAAGCAGTTTCTGCCCACAACACGTACGGTCCCTGGCCATCCTGTTGTGGGCATTTTTCTAGCCATAAGAAGTTGAGGAGACAAACGAGATGAAGATGAAGGCCGGAGTTGTCTACGCCCGTGACGACCTGCGTTTTGAGGATATCGACAAGCCCAGCCCCAAGGCTGGCGAGGTGCTGGTGAAGGTGAAGTACACGGGCATCTGCGGCTCTGACGTGCCGCGCGTGAACGGTGATGCCTGCCACTTCTTCCCCAACGTGCTCGGCCATGAGTTTTCCGGAACGGTCGTCGAGCTGGGTGAGGGCGTGACCAAGCTCGCCGTGGGAGACCGCGTGGCGGGCGTGCCCCTCGTGCCCTGCATGGAGTGCGAGGACTGCAAGCGCGGCGACTACTCGCTCTGCAAGCACTACAGCTTCATCGGCTCGCGCCAGTTCGGCAGCTTTGCCGAGTATGTTGTGGTGCCCGAGCGCTGCGCCTTCAAGTTTGCCGACGGCGTGAGCTTTGAGCAGGGCGCCCTCTTTGAGCCGGCGACCGTTGCCCTCCACGGCCTCGAGCGCGTGAACTACCAGGGCGGCAAGCGCGTCGCCATCCTGGGCGGCGGCACCATCGGCCTTCTCCTCATGCAGTTCGCCAACATCTATGGTGCTGCCCAGACGGTGGTCTTCGACATTCAGGACGAGCGCCTCGGCCTGGCCCGCGAGCTGGGTGCCACCGACGGCGTCAACACGCTGGAGGGCGACTTCAAGCAGCGGGCCCTCGAGCTCACCGACGGCCGTGGCTTCGACTACGTCTTCGAGACGGCTGGCAGCACCGTGACCATGAAGATGGCCTTCGAGCTGGCCGCTAACAAGGCTGGCATCTGCTTCGTGGGCACGCCCCATACCGAGCTCAGCTTCACCGTGCCCGAGTGGGAGAACATGAACCGCAAGGAGTTCACTATGACCGGCTCCTGGATGAGCTACAGCGCGCCCTTCCCCGGCCACGAGTGGGACTGCGTCGCCCACTTCTTCGATACCGGTCAGCTGCGCTATGACGGCCTCATCTATAAGAAGATGCCCCTTTCCGAGCTCGCACAGGCCTTCGAGCTCTATAAGACACCCGGCGCCGTGAAGGGCAAGATCCTCATCGACAGCGAGCAGTAAGACCTTCCTCCTTTGCGCCCGGCCGTGCGGGGAAACCCGTGGCTGGGCGCGTCTTCTTTCGAACCTAAGCCAAGGAGCAGCCATGATCTTGACCGTTACCCTCAATGCCTCTATCGACAAGGCCTACCACATGACAGACGCCATCTGCACGGGCACGGTCATGCGCGTTGCGCGCACCGTGAACTCCGCAGGCGGCAAGGGCCTCAATGTCGCGCGGGTGGCGGCCCTCTGCGGCGCCGAGGTGAAGGCCACGGGCCTGGTGGGTGGTCACAACGGCAGCTACCTCGAGAGCCTGCTCGATGCAGACGGCATTTCCCACGAGTTTGGCCACATCGCGGGCGAGACGAGGAGCTGCATCAACGTGCTCGACCCCAAGTATGGGTCCACTGAGTTTCTCGAGGCGGGTCCCGAGGTGACGGCCGAGGAGGGCGACGCCTTCTGCGCCCTCTTCGAGCGGCTGGTGGGGGAGAGCGACGTGGTGACGCTTTCGGGCAGCGCTCCGGCGGGCCTCTCCAAGGACATCTACGCCCGCTTGGTCGAGCGTGTGCGAGCGGCGGGCAAGGACGTTATTCTCGACACGAGCGGCGAGTTGCTGCGTCAGGGCATGGCGGCTCGTCCCAGCATGATTAAGCCCAACAAGGACGAGATCGAGGCCCTCTACCAGATTAAGCTTGAGTCGCGCTCCGACGCCGTTGCCTGGGCGCGCCGCGTTCGCGAGGAGGAGGGCATCGCCAACGTCGTGGTGTCGCTGGGCGCGGACGGCGCCCTGCTCGCCTGTGAGGAGGGCGTGTTCATTGGCGTGTCTCCCAGCGTCGAGGTGGTCAACACCGTTGGCTGCGGTGACTCCATGGTGGCCGCCTTTGCCGTTGCCTTCGAGCGCGCGATGTCGGTGAACGAGGCTTTGGCCTATGCCATCTCGGTCGCAACCGCCAATGCGCTTACGCCAAATACAGGGGGTTTTGACCCCGCGAGCCAGGCGGAGCTCTACGAGAAGGTGGTCGTCACGAGGGTCGATCGATAGTCCCGTGTTTCGGTACTGCAACGCGAAAACGAGAATTTCATACGAACGGGTGGCTCTCGGCTATCATTCACCTCGTCTAATGACACCTCTCGCCGAATTAAGGAGGCAGCACATGTCCCGTGTTTACAATTTCTCTGCCGGTCCCGCCGTGCTTCCCGAAGAGGTTCTGCGCGAGTGTTCTGAGGAGATGCTCGACTACCGTGGTTGCGGTATGTCCGTCATGGAGATGAGCCATCGCTCGAAGATGTTCCAGCAGATCATCGACGATGCCGAGGCCGATCTTCGCACCCTCATGAACATCCCGGAGAACTACAAGGTCCTCTTCCTGCAGGGTGGCGCCTCTCAGCAGTTCGCGGCTGTGCCCCTGAACCTCTGCTCGCTTCCCGGCGCCAGCGGCAAGGCCGACTACATCCTCACGGGCATGTGGGCCAAGAAGGCGCACGCCGAGGCCGCCCGCTTCATTGACGCGCAGGTGGTTGCCTCCAGCGCCGACGAGACCTTCTCCTACATTCCCGACTGCTCCGACCTCGCCATTCGTGACGATGCCGACTACGTCTACATCTGCGAGAACAACACCATCTACGGTACGGTCTACCACGAGCTGCCCAACACCAAGGGCAAGGTGCTCGTCTCCGACGTGAGCTCCATGTTCCTCTCCCAGCCGCATGACGTCGAGAAGTACGGCGTCATCTACGGCGGCGTGCAGAAGAACGTCGGCCCCGCCGGCCTCGTGATCTCGGTCATCCGCGAGGACCTCGTTCCCGAGGGCCAGGTCGACGGCTGCCCCACCATGCTCAACTGGCGCACGCAGGTCGATGCCGGCTCCATGTACAACACGCCCAACTGCTGGGCCATCTACGTCTGCGGCAAGGTCTTCAAGTGGGTCCTCAACAAGGGTGGCCTCACCGAGATGGCTGCGCTCAACCAGGCCAAGGCCAAGATCCTCTACGACTTCCTCGACAGCTCCGAGCTCTTCAAGGGCACCGTCCGCCCCGAGGACCGCTCGCTCATGAACGTTCCCTTCGTCACCGGCGATGCCGACCTCGACGCCGAGTTCGTCAAGGCCTCGCAGGCTGCCGGCCTTGAGAACCTCAAGGGCCATCGTTCGGTTGGTGGCATGCGTGCCTCCATCTACAACGCCATGCCCGTCGAGGGTGTCGAGACGCTCGTTGCCTTCATGAAGGACTTCGAGGCCAAGCACTAAAGCTAGGAATCATCATGTCGGCCCGCCCCTCGCTGGCGGGCCGCCTTTGTCAGCTTGCTCCATTGATGAGATATGAGGAGAACATCGCCATGTACCAGGTCCACTGCTTGAACAACATCGCCAAGGTCGGCACCGATCGTCTGGGTGAGGGCTTCTCCCTGACCGACGAGTTCGAGGCCGCCAACGCCATCATGGTCCGCTCCGCCAGCCTGCACGACATCGAGCTGCCGAGCGACCTTCTCGCCATCGCGCGTGCCGGCGCCGGCGTGAACAACATCCCCATCGAGCAGTGCGCCGAGCAGGGCGTCGTGGTCTTCAACACCCCGGGCGCCAACGCCAACGCCGTGAAGGAGATGGTCCTTTCCGGCATGCTCCTCGCGGCGCGTGACGTCGTGGGCGGCATCGAGTGGGTCAAGGAGAACAGCGACGACCCCAACATCGGCAAGCAGGCCGAGAAGGCCAAGAAGGACTTCGCCGGCACCGAGCTGGCCGGCAAGAACCTCGGCGTCATCGGCCTCGGTGCCATCGGTGCCATGGTGGCCAACGCCGGCCGCAGCCTGGGCATGCACGTCTATGGCTACGACCCCTACCTCTCGATCAAGTACGCCTGGAGCCTCGATCGCCACGTGCGCAACGTCGCCAGCCTGAACGACATCTTCGCCAACTGCGACTACATCTCCATTCACGTGCCCGCTAACGAGAAGACCAAGGGCATGATCGGCCGCGACGAGATTGCCGCCATGAAGGACGGCGTCGTTCTTCTCAACTACGCCCGCGATGTGCTCGTTGACGAGATCGCCGTTTCTGAGGCCCTGCAGACCGGCCACATCCACCGCTACATGACGGACTTCGCCAACTCGGTGACCACCCAGATGAAGCACGCCGTCGTGACGCCGCACCTCGGCGCTTCCACCAAGGAGGCCGAGGACAACTGCGCCATCATGGCCGCCGACGAGCTTCGCGACTACCTGCTCTACGGCAACATCGAGAACTCCGTCAACTTTGAGCGCGTCAACCTCGGCCCCATTACGTCCGGCGTGCGCATTGCGCTCTTCCACAAGAACATCCCCACGATGATCGGCCAGATCACCGGCCTTATCTCCGAGGCCAACGTCAATATCGACAACATGTCCGACAAGAGCCGTGGTTCGGTGGCCTACTCGCTCATCGACATCACCGGCGAGGTCGACGATACGCTCGTTGAGCGCCTGGCGGCGATTGACGGCGTCATCCGCGTCCGAATCCTTCGCGGCTAGTACGCACCACGAGCCCTTCGGCCGCGGCGACCAAGCAGGTCCCGCGGCCTTTTTCATCACCTTCGTTGAGAGGAACTTTGCATGCGCGTCATGCCCATCACGTGCTTCCGTCCGACCGCCGAGCGTGCTGGAGACTTCTCCGCGCCGCCGTACGACGTCTTCGATGACGCCCAGGCACGTGCCTACGTTGCCGAGCATCCCGACTCCTTCATGGCCATCGACCGTCCTGAGACGGCCTTCGGCCCCGAGCAGGATCCCTACGCTCCCGAGGTCTACCAGCATGCGCTGGAGCTCCTGCGCGAGCGCGTGCAAGACCAGACCCTGCTTCGCGAGGAGTCTGAGTGCCTCTTCGTCTATCGCATGAGCGTTGACGGGCACGACCAGACGGGCATCCTGGCCGCCGTGGCCGTGGACGACTACCTTGAGGGCGCCGCCCTTCGCCACGAGCAGGTGCGCGAGGAGAAGGTGGCCGACCGCAAGCGCCATATGGAGACGGTGGGCGCTCAGACCAGCCCGTCTCTGCTCATCTATCCTGATGACCCCACGATTGACATGCTCGTTGGCCTTGCCTGCTCGGCCACGCCCCTCTACGACTTCACCGACGAGGACGGCGTTCGCCACACGGTCTGGCGTTTGGCCCGCGAGGCTGCTGTCGAGGCCCTGTGCGCGACCTTCGGACAGGTGCCGCGTTCTTACGTGGCGGACGGCCATCACCGCGCCGCTGCTTCGGCCCGCATCTGCCAGGAGGCCCGTGAGGCGGGGAAGAGTGCTGGTGCCAGCGAGTCCTTCTTGGCGATTCTCTATCCGGCAAGCGCCATGCGCGTGCTGGCCTACAACCGCGTCGTCTCCGATGCCGCTGGCATGAGCGAAGACGAGCTCGTTGAGGCGATCCGCGCGGCGGGCGTTGAGGTGGGCCCTGCCCAGAAGGAGGCTTTCGAGCCTGCTGAGGAAGGCACGGTGAGCATGTACGCCTTCGGCTCTTGGCGTGCCCTGCGCTTCCTCGACGTGCCTGCGGCCGACGATGACCCCACGGCCGCGCTTGACGTGTCGCTTCTCCAGCGTCGTGTGCTCGCGCCCGTCCTTGGCATTGAGGACCCGACTGCCGACAAGCGCATCCGCTTCGTGAGCGGCGCCGAGGGCACGCAGGCCCTGGAGCGCCTGGCGGGTACGGAGGGCGTGGCCTTCTTCATGTATCCCACTTCGGTCGAGGCCCTCATGCGCGTCTCCGATGCTGGCCTTCTCATGCCGCCCAAGTCTACGTGGTTTGCTCCCAAGCCCCGCAGCGGCCTCTTCCTGCGCAAGATCTAAGACGCGTACGAGTGCCCAGCTCCAGGGGGCGCCTCCGGGCGGCTCCGCCATTTTGTGACAGAACAGGCCGAGAAATGTCGCAAATTGGCTGAGGCGGTAAGCAGCCTAGTAATTCTCCCCAACCAATTTGCGACATTTCTCGGCCTGTTCTGTCACAAAATGGTAGATTGCCAGGTGGCTGCCACCACTATCCTTGGGTCCATCGAAGGCGCTCACGGTGGTGTGAAAGACTTTTGCCGAAACGTGGATTGTCTTCGTCCTAAAAGGGTAGACAGTAGGCATGTTGAAAGGCGATCGATACCTCTTTGGAAGGAGTACCCCCATGGCTACTATCGACGATCTTACTGAGAGCTTCCGCAAGGTCTTCCTCATCGGCGTCGGCAGCGTCGCTACTGGCTTTGAGAAGTCGCAGGAGCTTATCGACGACCTTGTGAGCAAGGGCGAGATTACCTTGGAGCAGGGCAAGGAACTCAATGCCGAGCTGAGCCGCAAGGTCAAGGAGACCGTTAACGAGACCGTTAACGACACTTCCGAGGCTGCCCTGCGTTCGCGTCTGAAGAACATGACTCCCGAGCAGCGCGTGGAATGGCTGAAGCGCGCCAACCAGATCGTCGACGACATCGATGCCGAGACCGTTGAGGTTGAGGTCGAAGACGCCAGCGAAGACGACGCCGACAAGTAACGAACCCATGGCGTCAGAGCTTAACGATAGCCAGGTTTACGAGGGGGTCGGAAACGACCCCCTCGGTGGATGGCAAGGAACAACGCAAAGCGAGAAGAGCCACTCCATGCAGACCATCGGCCTGCTCGGGGGACGCTATCTCGCGGATGACGGCAGCAGCGTTACGCGCAAGAGCAAGGCTGCCCGTCTGCGCGAGATCCTTTCCATCACGAGCCACTATGACATCCTCCATGGCCTGACGCCCGAGAGCTTTCGCCAGCTGCTTGAGGAGCTGGGGCCCACCTTCGTCAAGGCGGGCCAGATCCTCTCCATGCGCTCCGAGATCCTGCCTGACGACTTCTGCCAGGAGCTGACCAAGCTCCGCACCAGCGTCGATCCGATGGATCGAAAGACGGTCGTTGAGACCTTGCAGAAGGAGTACAACTGCCCCCTCGAGGAGATCTTTGACTCGATTGACGACGAGCCGCTGGGTTCGGCCTCGGTTGCCCAGGTGCATAAGGCACGTCTCGTCACGGGTGAGGACGTGGCCGTAAAGGTCCAGCGTCCGAACGTGCGCGACGTCATGGCGCAGGACATCTCCATCATGCGTTCCCTCGCCAGGTATGCAACCAAGATCATGTCGGGTGAGCAGTTCCTCGACATCCAATCGGTTATTGACGAGCTGTGGCAGTCCTTCCTCGAGGAGACCGACTTTCTCGTTGAGGCGCGGGCCTTGGAGGAGTTCCGCCACAATAACGACCCCATCCGCTATGTCGATTGCCCCAAGCCCTATCCGGGGCTCTGCACCTCGCACGTCGTGGTCATGGATTACATGCAGGGCATTCACATCAGCGACGTCGATGAGCTCGAGCGCCAGGGCTACGACCTCACCGAGATCGGCACCAAGCTGGTGGAGAACTACGCCAAGCAGATGCTTGACGACGGCTTCTTCCATGCCGACCCCCATCCTGGCAACCTCGTGATCAACGAGGGCAAGATCGTCTACCTTGACCTTGGCATCATGGGGCGCCTCTCCTCGCATGATCGCATGGCGCTCTCCAAGATGGTCTACGCCGTGGCCACCCATGACGCCGCGGGACTCAAGGACGGCATGCTGCGCTTCTGCACCAATGACGTCTCGGGCGTTGACCACGCGCACCTGCTGGCTGATCTCGACGCCATCATCAGTGACTTCGGTGAGGCCGACCTCTCCGAGCTCGACATGGGCGCCTTCTTCAACTCGGTCGTCTCCATGGCGCGCAAGAACGGCGTCGAGCTCTCGGGCACCGTGACTATGCTCGCGCGTTCCCTCGTGACGCTCGAGGGCGTGGTCGACCAGTTCTTGCCGGGTGTCTCCATCGTCAAGATCATTACGGGACACGTTCGCCGCAACATCAACCCCCTCGAGTTCGCCGAGGAGGAGAGCTTACGCTACCTGCGTGAGATGCGCATGGCGAGCCACTCGCTGCTCGGAGCAGCCTCGGAGGCCGACCTTGCCATGAAGATGCTTACGCGCGGCCAGCTGCGCATGCGCATGGACTTCGGCTCGTCCGAAGACCCCATGTCCGAACTCTCAAGATCGGCCGACCACCTCACCATGGGCGTCATCATCGCCGGCCTCTTCATCGGCTCCTCGGTGGTCTACTACGCACGAATCCGCCCCGTTATCTTTGGCGTGCCCGTCATCGGTTTCGTGGGTTACCTCGTGGCCCTCTTCCTTGGCCTGTGGCTCATGCGCCAGATTTCGAAGGACACCCGCAACAAGCGCTAGCCAAGAGCTTGCGAGGTCCTTCTCGGCTGTTAAAACGATAGCAATTTGCCCTTCTCAAACGAGAACAAGGAAGGCGCTTCCTAAATTAAAAAACAAATATGCCCAGCTCAGGGCCACGGCGCGCAAGCAAACTCGCAGGAACCTGTTATAAAAGGTAGTCACTTCGATAAAACAATGCTACCATCAACCCTTGCTGTTTGGCAGATCGCCTTGGTTCGCCTCGTTTGAAGGCGGCCGTTTTCCGAGAGGAGCAGGTATGGCTGAGTTTGACCAAGTGGTGGCACGGGGGTTGAAGGAGCGTTTTGACGCGCAATTCGGTCCCGCTGACTGGCGCGAGTACTTCTTCGTGCAAGCGCCGGGACGGACCGAGGTTTCTGGAAACCACACCGACCATCAGGGAGGCTCGGTCATCGCCGCAGCCGTTAACCGTGCAGTTCAGGGTGTCTTTGCCGGCAATGAGACCAACGTCATCAACCTCGAGAGCGAAGGCCACAGCGCAAGCAAGATTTGCCTTGACGAGCTCGCTCCGCGTGATGACGAGAAGAACAGCTCGACGGCCCTCATTCGTGGCATGGCTGCCCAGTTTGCCGAGCGCGGCTTCACGCCCAAGGGCTTTGACGCCACGCTTACCTCCACGGTTGCCGCTGGCTCGGGTCTTTCCAGCTCCGCCGCCTTCGAGATCGAGCTTGGCCAGGCCATGAACGTTCTCTGGGCCAAGGGCGTGCTTGCACCCGAGGACCTTGCCCTCATGGCCCAGCGTGCCGAGCACGAGTGGTTCGGTAAGCCCTGCGGCCTCATGGACATGTCCGCTTCCGCACTCGGTGGCATCCAGCACTTCTCCTTCGCCACGCCGGGCGCGATCGAGAGCGAGGCCGTTGACTTTGACTTCAAGGAGGCCGGCTACGCCATCTGCCTGACCTCCGTCGGACAGAGCCACGAGGACCTGACTGACGAGTACGCCGCCATCCCCAACGAGATGCGCGCCGTTGCTGCTGGCCTCGGCGTCGAGATCCTGGGCCAGGTTTCTGAGGAAACCTTCATGAAGAAGCTACCCGAGCTTCGTGGCACCGTCAGTGACCGTGCGCTTCTGCGTGCCATCCACTTCTATCGCGAGGAGCGCCTGGTTGGCCAGCGCGTGAAGGCCCTCGAGAACAGTGACATCCGCAGCTTCGTCGAGCTGACCCGCCTGTCGGGTTCGAGCTCTGCCATGTACCTGCAGAACGTGTCCGTCAACGGCTTTGCCGACCAGAGCGCCATGCTCGCGCTTGGCATCTCCGACGAGACGCTGAGCGAGCGCGGCGTGTGCCGCATCCATGGCGGCGGCTTCGGTGGCACGGTCCAGGCCTACGTGCCGCTCGAGGAGGTCGAGACCTACTGCGAGGCAATGAACCGCGTGTTCGGTGCCGATGCCTGCCAGGTCTTCGAGATTGACCATGACGGCACCCGCGCTTGGCGCCTGTAGGGGAGAGGCAAATCGATGACGCAATGTGACGACCGTCTCGTTCAGGCGGCCTCCTGGTTCGTTGACTATGCCGCGCGCCAGGGCGTGATCGCTGATCTCGATCGCGCCTGGGCCTACAACCGCCTGCTGGAGTCGGTGGGCGCCTATGGCCCGGCGCCGGTTGCCGTTGATGAGGCTGACTTCACGCTTGACACCTGCCTTGACACGCTTGCCGAGGCAGGCGTGTCGGCGGGTCTCGCCGAGGATACGGCAACGGGACGTGACCGCCTTGCCATGCGTGTGGCTGGCTCCATCATGCCTCGTCCTTCCGAGCTCGCGGCCCGCTTTGGCGAGCTGCGCGAGCGCGAGGGCTCTCAGGCTGCGACGGATTGGTTCTACGCCCTCTGCTGCGACGTGAACTACGTGCGTCGCTCTGCCATCGCGAGAAACCTCGAGTGGACGGTTGACGGCCCCTGGGGCGAGATCGAGATCACGATCAACAAGTCCAAGCCCGAGAAGGACCCGCGCGACATCGCCGCGGCGGGCGCAGCACCTGCGGGCGAGGCCTATCCGGCCTGCCAGCTCTGCATTGAGAACGAGGGCTATTCGGGACGTCCCGCCGCACTCGCTGGCGGTCATCCCGCCCGCCAGAACCTGCGCATCGTCCCCATCGAGCTGGGTGGCGAGCGCTGGGGCTTCCAGTACTCTCCCTATGCCTACTTCAACGAGCACTGCATTGCGATGAGCAGCGAGCATCGTCCGATGCACGTGGACCGTGCGGCACTCACCTGCCTGCTCGATTTCGTTGACCTCTTCCCGCACTACTTTGTTGGCAGCAACGCCGACCTGCCCATCGTGGGAGGCTCGATCCTCAGCCACGACCACTTCCAGGGAGGTTGCCACGAGTTCGCGATGATGCGAGCGGCCGTGGAGAAGACCTTCTCGCTGAAGCCTTTCCTGTCGGTTCGCTGCGAACTGCTTCGCTGGCCGATGAGCGTGCTCAAGCTGGCCTGCGACGATCGCGAAGTGCTGCTTGAGGCGGCCGTCTACGTGCTCGACGCTTGGAGGGGCTGGAACGACGAGTCTGTGGGCGTGCTCGCGCACGACGCGGACGGCACGCCGCACAACACGGTGACGCCCGTCTGCCGCCGCGAGGGTGATGACTATGTCCTGTACCTTGCGCTTCGCTGCAACGTGACGAGCGAGGAGCATCCTCTGGGCGTCTTCCATCCCCACGAGGACAAGTGGCACGTCAAGAAGGAGAACATCGGCCTCATCGAGGTCATGGGCCTTGCGATCCTTCCGCCGAGGCTTGAGGACGAGATCGACAAGGGCACCTTGTCTCGTGAGGAGATTGGTCGTGTCTTCGGGGAGGTCCTCGAGGATGCCGGTGTCTTCAAGTGGGACGAAGCGGGCCGAGCTGCCCAAGACCGCTTCCTCGACGCCCTTTAATTTCGGGCGCAGTGAGTCAGTTACCGTAGTCCTTTTTGACTCATCCGGAGGGGGCGGGGTTGGCGCAGTGAGTCAGTTACCGTAGTCCTTTTTGACTCATTTTGTTCG
>CAJOKK010000009.1 GCA_905235165.1 uncultured Atopobiaceae bacterium
GGCTCGACGAAGCCGCCGCGCGCGATGGCCAGGCCGAAGATCTCGTCGGTCACGCCAAGACCCACGCCGATGCGGTGGATGAAGGCCGTATCGGGGCTGAAACGCTCGGCAAGGGCCGTGCTCATGAGCAGGTAGCGGGCATTGGTGACGATACTGCCAATGATGATTCCGAGGTAGGACGCTTGGGCCGCAATGAACATGAAGCCCGCGTACTCGCCAGCGGAGGCCACGCACAGAAGGCTCGCCATGAAGCCCTGCACGGCATTCAGCCCCGCCTCCTTCGCGGCGATGCCGAGCGAGAAGGACACGGCAAGATAGCCCAAGCCGATGGGAAAGCCGTCGTGCAGGCCCTCAAGAAAGGGGTGGTCTTGTCTCATGGGTTACACCTGCTCCATGACAAAGCGCTCAAAGGTCTGGCGCTGCTTCGCTGTGGAGAAGCGCGCAAGATACATCTGGTTGCAGAGGTCGTTCGAAAGCGCATCGGGAATGCGGCCAGTCATCATGAGCTCATTCGAGAAACGTTCGCGAATCTCCTGCTCACTATGGGCATAGGCGTGGCAATCGCGTCGTCCAACATAGCATGCGGTGTAGCGATCGCCTTCGCTGGTGCGTGACTCGTCAAAGCAGACCATGTCGGCCCAAATTTGATAGACGTTCGTGGAGTGCGCATAGTTGAGCATGTCGGGTGTATACCCACCGGGCGGTCGCACGTTGACCTCAAGGCCAACGTAGTCTCCGACGCTGCCCAGACTGCCCATCTCCCGGTCAAGGCGGAAGAATTCCATGTGTACGAAGCGGCTGGTCAGACCAAAGGTCTTGGCAACGGAGCGCCCGAGCGAGCGAAGCTTCGGCTCGACGGTCGGGCGTGCGTAATAGGAAATGTCCAGTTGCTGCGACACAACGTCAAACATCGAAGGCGGAAACTCGCACTGGTTCTCGAAGAGCGGAGTTCCCTTGCTGTCGAGAATTGCCTCGTAACTGCAGAGAGATCCGCTGACGAACTGCTCCAGCACATAGGGTTCGCTCAAGTCGCGCGAGAAGAACTCCCGAAGCTCCTTTGCGTCGGCGATCTTGGCGGAGCCTGCCGTGCCCACGCCAAACTCAGGCTTGGCGAATAGGGGATAGCCCACCTCGCGGGCAAAGGCCTGTGCCTTCCTGAGCGTGCTGACGCGAATCTGGCGTGCCGATGCCACGCGGGCGTCGGCATAGAGGCGCTTCATCTCTGCCTTCGAGCGCCAGCGTGACATCTGCTCGATGTTCGCTCCGGTGGTGATGTTGAAGTCTTCGCGCAGGCGCGCGTCCTGATCGAGCCAATACTCGTTGTTCGACTCAAGCCAGTCCATCTTGCCGTACTTCCAAGAGAGGTAGGCTACCGCCTTGAATACCTGCTCGTAGTCGTTGAGGGAAGGCACCCAGTAGTATTCGGTCACGGAATCCTTGAGCTCGCGTGAGATGTTGTCGTAAGGAGTGTCGCCAATGCCGAAGACGTTGGCCCCGTTGCGGCGCAAGGCCTCACAGAAGTGCCAATAGTTCTCGGGAAACTGTGGTGATATGAAGATGACGTTCACGGGCGCTCCTTTCGCGAACTGCCATGATAGCAGCGCTACGTTTCCGGTTTGTTTGGACTTCTCTGCAGGTGAGTGGGCCACGTATACGCCACAATGGCCCGTTCAGCCGCTCTCAATCGAGTGGTTTGTCAGCTTGGGTGCGTAACGCTGCTGTTACCCTCCCGTTCGGCCGGGCGGGGGAACACTACACTAAAGTAAAGTTGACAAACGTACGGGCATGACGGCCATCGCCGTCTTACCGAAGGGAGTACGGAATGCCTCACATGAATCGCCGACAGTTCGTTGCCACCGGCGCACTTCTTTCTGCGCCGACCTTGCTCGGCCTGTATGGATGCGGTCAGTCAGATGGCTCCTCTGCAGCCTCGTCTGACTATGGCGAGGGATTCACCTTCAAGCAGGGTTTCGATCGTGACTTCCCGCCCTATTCCTTTATTGGCGACGATGGCGTGACCAAGGGCTTTGACGTTGAGCTTTGCCAGGCCGTCTGCGAGCGCAATGGCTGGACCTACCAGGCAGTGCCCATCGATTGGGACGTCAAGAACGCAGAGCTCTACGCCTTCAGCTGCGATTGCATCTGGTCGGGCTTCACCAAGTTCAAGGACAACGCCGATGCCTACCTCTGGAGTGAGCCCTACAGCAACAACTCCCAGATGATCATGGTCAAGGAGGGCTCGTCCATCAAGAAGCTCTCTGACCTTGCGGGAAAGCGCGTAGGTGTGCAGCGCGGAACGTCCGCTCAGGAAATGCTCTCGGATGACAGTGAAGAGGGGCAGGCTGAGCTCGCCGCGACCTTTGGCGTCCTTCAGGTCTATGACACCTACAACACTGCCGTCACCGACCTCAAGGCTGGCGGTATCGATGCCATTGCCATCGATATCACCATCGGTAACTACCTCATTCAGGCAGACTCGGAGCTTAAGTTCCTCGATGAGGTCTTGAGCGAAGAGGTCTACGCCATCGCCTTCCGCCTGGGAGAAGACAAGCTTCTCGCCAAGGTGTGGGAGGGTGTCATGGCCCTGGTCGAGGACGGAACCTTCGATACGATCGGCAAGAAGTACCCGGAGATCTACGACTCCCTCACCTTGGGTAAGTAGGCTCTTTGTTTGATGTAGGTTCCCCTCGGGGTACCTTGAAGCTCTTGGGCGACCGGCCGGCGCGCAGGGTATGCACGCAAGCTGGTCGCCATCGTTATCAGAATCGTTTGTTAGGAATCACGAATGTCATTCGACGCCATGCTTCTCACGATGTCAGACGGCATGATCAAGACCATCCAGGTCTTTGTTCTGACGCTCCTTGGATCGCTGCCGCTCGGCATGGTCATCGCACTGCTGAAGCGTTCGCGCTTTCGCATCGTGCGTGCCGTCACGAGCGCCTTCATATCGATCCTGCGCGGAACGCCGCTCATGCTCCAACTGCTCGTGTGGTACTTCGGACCCTACTATCTCTTTGGTGCCAACATCGGCAGCTGGCGTTTCGGTGCGCTTATCCTTGGCTTCGTGCTCAACTACGCCGCCTACTTCGCAGAGATTTATCGTGGCGGCATCGAGTCGATTCCTGCCGGCCAGTATGAGGCTGCTGAGGTTTTGGGCTACACGCGCCCCCAGACCTTTGTGCGCATCGTGCTTCCGCAGGTGGTTAAGCAGATCATGCCCTCGGTGACCAACGAGATCATCACGCTCGTCAAAGACACTTCGCTCGCATCGACCCTGGCCTTTCAGGAGACCTTCTCCTTGGCCAAGCAGATCTCTGCGTCGCAAGTCTCCTTCGCGCCGTTTCTTATCGCCGGCGTCTTCTACTTCGTTGCGAGCTATGTGGTCGAGTTCGTGATGGGACGCATCGAGAAGTCGATGGACTACTACAAGTAGTCAACCGCAAGCACCGGGATCGACGTCAAAGAAAGGGACGCAGACTCCATGATCTTAGAGATGAAGCATATCGAGAAGAGCTTTGGGTCGCATAAGGTGCTCAAGGACATCAACCTGAGCGTCGACAGCGGCGAGGTGGTGAGCATTATCGGCCCATCTGGCTCGGGTAAGTCTACGCTGCTGCGTTGTGCCACCTTCCTCGAGACTATCGACGGCGGAGAGATCACCTACATGGGTGAGCAGGCGGCGCATACCGACGAGAAGGGCCAGGCCGTCTATGTGCCCCAGGCCGAGCTGCGTCGCTTCCGCAGCTACTGCGGCCTTGTCTTCCAGCAGTTCAACCTCTTCCCGCACTTCAGCATCCTGCAGAACGTGACGGATGCCCCCATTCACGTGCAGCATCGCGATCCCAAGGAAGCCGAGGAGAGCGCTCGCCTTCTGCTCGAGAAGATGGGCATCGCCGACAAGGCCGATGCCTACCCCTACCAGCTTTCTGGCGGCCAGCAGCAGCGTGTTGCCATCGCGCGTGCCTTGGCCATGAAGCCCGAGATTCTCTTCTTCGACGAGCCTACCTCCGCACTCGATCCCGAGCTGACGGGCGAAGTGCTCAAGGTCATTCGCCAGCTTGCCGAGGAACATACGACCATGGTGGTGGTGACGCACGAGATGCCCTTCGCCAAGGCAGTGAGCAATCGCGTCCTGTTCATGGATGGGGGCGTTGTTGTCGAGCAGGGCGATCCGCACGAGGTCTTTGACAACCCGCAAGAAGAGCGGACCAAGCGCTTCCTGCGTGCCCTTGAGCACGACGCAGCCCTTAGATGATCGGACGAGAAGAACGTGCGCTACACCATTTGCGACCCCACGGGAAATATCACGGCCCTCGTTGAGGATGAGGTCGAGGTCAGCTGCCAGCCTGCGGTTGCATCAGAGATCATGGCCCTCAATCCCCAGGTCGAGCAGGTGGGGTTCGTACGGCTTGCTGCGGGCGTGACGGGCGAGTCGGAGCAGCCGGTCGTTTTGCGTATGGCTGGCGGGGAGTTTTGTGGCAACGCCACCATGGCCTCGGCGGCCCTATTTGCTGCGCGGGCAGATACCGAGCGAGGGAGCGTCTGGGTTCGCGTCTGTGGAACGCAAGGTCTGCTTGAGGTGCGTTTGCATGCTCAGGGGAGCTCCTCCTTCGAGGGGAGCGTTTGCATGCCGCCTGCCCGTGGCATCGATGTTGTTACCCTCAGCTTTGACGAGCTGAGCGGCAAGCTGCCTGTGGTGTCGCTTGAGGGCATCTCGCACATCATCATCGAGTCAGGCTCCTGCTTTGCGACTCTCCGCGACGACCGACCGAAGGCCGAGGCGGCCATTCGCGCCTGGTGCTCAGAGCTTGGAGCCGACGGCCTGGGGCTCATGTTCGTTGAGGGCAACGGCTCAAGCTGTCGGCTCACCCCGCTCGTATACATCCCCGGTGCCGATACGACCTTCTGGGAGAACTCTTGCGCGAGCGGAAGCGCCGCCACGGGAATGTATCGCTGCTGGCAAGCAAGCCTGCCCGTGACCCTTGAACTCGAAGAGCCCGGCGGCATCTTGCGCGTTGAAAGCGACCTGCAGCAGGGTCAGACTTGGCTGAGCGGCCGGGTGCGCATTCTCTGAGAGGGGAGGGCGATCGGGCGATGCCCCGGGTGAGGCGGGAGGCCCTGCGCGAACATTCTGCGGCTGCGAGGAGCGCAGGCGCGGCGGGAGCGAGGACTTGTCTGAGCGAGCGCAGCGAGCGAGTTCCGCAGCTGCCGCGCCGAAGCGACGAGCGTCCTTGCCGCAGTGTTCGCACAGGGCCTCCCGCCTCCCCCGGGGCATCGCCCGATCGCCCTCCATCCCTACTGCTGAGTTGTCGAAAGCTATCGAATCGCACGAACGCCAATGCGTTGCCAACGAAAGGAGACGCCATGTCTCAGCCCGATTATCAGCTGCTCTGTGAACAGGTTCGTGCCCTGGCCGAGCAAGACGCGCATTGGCTTCCGATGCTGGCCAATGTCTCCGCCCTCATTATGGATTCGCTCGATGACCTCAATTGGGCCGGCTTCTACCTCCTTGACCCCCGTTCTTCTCAGCCCGCCCTTGTTCTCGGCCCCTTCCAGGGAAAGCTCGCGTGCGTGCATATTCCGTTTGGGCGCGGCGTGTGTGGTACCGCAGCTCAGGAAGACAAAGCGCAGCTGGTACACAACGTACACGAGTTTCCAGGCCATATTGCCTGCGATAGCGCTTCGAACTCCGAGGTAGTTGTCCCTCTCCACGCCCAGGGACGTCTTGTTGGCGTGCTTGATATCGATAGCCCCCTCATTGGGCGATTCTCGTCGGATGACCTAGCTGGACTAGAGGGACTTTGTACGGTTATTGAGGAGTCAGTTAGCCTATCTGAGCTGGTATCCATTTGTTAACTTGCCTTGTGCCATGCTTCGTCGTAAGGTCATACGTAGTAATGAGAATTATGTTCGGCTGCAACGAAAGGGGGCAGACCATGAAGCGAGAGATTATTACCAGGCACAGTGAAGCACTCGACGAGGATATGAACGTCATCGTCTACGGTGACGGCGGTTATCCCGTTGTGGTCTTCCAGGTGCGAGACGGCAAGTGCAATACCTTTGAGGACTTCGGCATGATCGATGCCCTGTCCGATTACATTGACGACGGAGTGCTGCAGCTCTTCAGCGTTGATAGCATCGATGGGGAGAGCTGGTCTGACGAGCAGGGCGACAAGACCCTTCGCGCTCGTCGTCAGGAGGACTACTTCAAGTACGTCACCGACGAGCTGGTGCCGCTTGTGCATGAGGTCAATGGCACGGATCGTCGTCCGCTGGCCTTTGGTTGCGCCTTGGGTGCTACCCAGGCGGCCCTTGCGGTCTTCCGTCGTCCCGACCTCTTCCAGGGCTGCATTGCGCTCTCCGGCATCTATGATCCCAAGTATTACTTCGGTGACTGGATGGATAGCGTTCTCTACGACAACAGCCTGACCGCCTTCCTGCCCAACATGTCCAAGGATCATCCTTACGTCGACACGTACTCCAAGCGTCAGCTGGTGCTGTGCGTTGGCCAGGGTGCCTGGGAGGACAAGGGCGTTGAGGACCTCACCGTGATTCGCGATGCCTGCCGCGAAAAGGGCATCGACATCTGGTGCGACTTCTGGGGTGACGACGTCAACCACGACTGGCCGTGGTGGCGCAAGCAGTTCCGTTACTTCATCCCGTTCGTTCTCGAGGATCTTGAGAAGACCACGGCTGCTGAGGCTGCGGAGAAGAAGCCTGCCAAGAAGACGACCGCAAAGCGTGCGACCAAGGCGACGGCTGCCAAGGCAACCACGACCAAGGCTGCTGCCACGAAGACGGCCGAGAAGAAGACCGCGACCAAGGCTGCCGCTTCGAAGGCGGCTACGAAGGCCACCGCTACGAAGGCTGCCGCAAGCAAGACGGCGGCTGCCAAGCCCGCTGCCACCAAGGCCGCTGCCGCTAAGCCCGCTGCTGCCAAGGCAACCACGGCAAAGCCCGCTGCCGAGAAGGCCGCTCCTGCCGCTAAGGCAACCGCTGCCAAGCCCGCTGCCACCAAGGCCGCTCCTGCCGCTAAGCCCGCTGCTGCCAAGGCTACTGCGGCAAAGCCCGCTGCTGCCAAGGCAACTGCGGCAAAGCCCGCCGCCGAGAAGGCCGCTCCTGCCACCAAGGCAAGCACGACCAAGGCTGCTGCCAGCAAGACGACCGCTGCCAAGCCTGCCGCGAGCAAGGCCGCAAGCGCCAAGCCTGCTGCCAGCAAGACCACGACCGCAAAGGCTAAGGACCAGAAGTAACTTGTCCTGCTCCACATAAAGGCGTGTGATGGGCGAGCCCCGCATCGGATGGTGCGGGGCTCGCTTTTTCTCCCTCTCCCCGATATTGTGGCTTCGGCGGTCGATTGCTTCCGATGTAGCGTGATAAATTGTCGTACGCTACTCCCATTGTGTTTCGTATGGAAGGGGATGGCCATGCCCGATGTCATAGACAAACAGACGGTTGAGCGGGAGGATATCTGGCTTGATTCCTCCGATGGCAGTACGCGACTCCACGGCGTGATCTGGTGGCCAAAAGGCATGGGTCCTGTGGCTGCGCAAGAGCAGCCTTGGGAATCGGTCGAGAGGCCAAAGGCCGTCATACAGATCGTTCATGGGATGGCTGAGCACATTTCGCGCTACGACGACTTCGCGCGTTTTCTCGCCTGCCAAGGGTATGTGGTCTGCGGTCATGACCACATCAATCACGGCGAGAGCTCTCGCCCTGAGCAGTGGGGCAAGCTCCCCCTCAAGACGGGAAGCGAGACGCTTATCAACGACGTGGGTTGTCTGCGACGCTTCGTGCGTGACAAGCTTCCCGAGGACACACCGTGCTTCCTCTTTGGGCATTCCATGGGCAGCTTCATCGTGCGCTGCTACATCTCGCGTCGGGGCAAAGGCTTCAAGGGTGCGATCATTTGCGGCACGGGGCAGATTCCGTCGGCAACCTCTTCTATGGGCCTGCTTGCCTGCAAGGCCATAGCGACCGTGTGGGGAGAGGATACCATCAGCCCGATGATCGACAACATGGGCGTGGGTGCCTATGCAAAGGCCATCGAAGACGCTCGCACGCCGGTCGACTGGCTGTCGTTTAACCATACCAACGTGCAGAACTACCTTGCGGACGAGGCCTGTGGCTTCCCCTTCTCGGTGGGTGGCTACGGTGCCCTGATGATGCTGACGCGTGAGGCATGCGATGAGTCATGCGGGCTGACGACCCCTCCCGATCTGCCCCTGCTCTACATTGCGGGTGAGGATGACCCGGTTGGCGATAGGGGAGAGGGCGTGCGTGCGGCAGCCCAGATGGCACGCGACTCGGGTTCTGAGGATGTGACGGTCATCATCTACGAGGATATGCGCCACGAGATCTTGAACGAGACCGAACACCAGAAGGTCTATGACGACGTGCTTTCTTGGATCGAGAGCCATCTCTAGCCTGATTTCCCTGCATGTGTCAGGTCACCGAGTTCGAAAGGAATACGATGCCCGAGCAGTATGTGATTGCCCTCGATCAGGGCACTACCTCGTCGCGTGCCGTACTTACAAGAAGGGCCAGATGCTCGATGTGGCCCAGCGCGAGTTCCCGCAGATCTTTCCCTCACCCGGTTGGGTCGAGCATAACCCGCAGGACATCTTGCTTTCGCAGATAGGGTCGCTTTCTGAGCTCGTGGCCCGAAACGGCCTCAAGGCCAGCGACATCGCCGCTATCGGCATCGACAACCAGCGCGAGACCACCCTCGTGTGGGATCGCGCTACGGGTCACCCCATCGCTAACGCCATCGTGTGGCAGTGTCGGCGCACGGCGGACATGGTTGAGCAGCTCTGCTCCGATCCTGAGGTATCGCGTACCATCCAGGAGAAGACCGGCTTGCTTCCCGATGCCTACTTCTCGGCTAGCAAGGTCAAGTGGCTGCTCGACAACGTGGATGGTGCGCGTGAGCGTGCCGAGAAGGGCGAGCTCGTGTTTGGCACCGTTGACACCTGGCTCATCTGGGTGCTGACCGGCGGTAAGGTCCATGCGACTGACGTCACGAACGCAAGCCGCACGATGCTCTTCAACATTCATGAGGGCACCTGGGATCCCTGGCTGCTCGACCTCTTTGACATTCCGGCATCGATGATGCCCGACGTGCGTCCTTCCTCTGGCTTCTTTGGCGAGACCGACCATACCGGCGTGCCCTCTGGCATTCCCATCACGGGTGTGGCGGGAGACCAGCAGGCGGCCCTCTTTGGCCAGTGCTGCTTTGAGCCGGGGCAGGCCAAGAACACCTACGGAACGGGTTGCTTCTTGCTGATGCACACAGGTGCCGAGGCCTGCGCCTCAAAAAACGGCTTGGTCACTACCATTGCAGCCTCTGCCCCAGGGACCGAACACCTCGAGTATGCGCTCGAGGGCAGCGTCTTCATGGCGGGTGCGACCATTCAGTGGCTGCGCGACGAGATGGGGCTCATCAAGTCGGCCTCGGAGTCTGAGTCGGTTGCTCGTGCCGTCTCCGATACGGCGGGCGTCTATCTCGTACCTGCCTTCACTGGCTTGGGCGCACCCTACTGGAAACCCAACGCGCGCGGCACCATCGTGGGCATGACGCGCGGAAATCGACACCACGTCGTGCGTGCGGCCCTCGAGTCTATGGCCTATCAGATCTTTGACCTCGCAAAAGCCATGGAGGCGGATTCGGGCGAGCCGCTGAGCCAGCTCTCCGTGGATGGTGGCGCTTCTCGGAACGACCTGCTCATGCAGTTCCAAGCCGACATCTTGGGCTGTGAGCTGCATCGTCCGCAAAACATCGAGACGACCGCCCTGGGTGCCGCCTATCTTGCCGGCCTCGCGGTTGGTTTCTGGAAGGGCACGAACGACCTGCTTGCCCTGCGCTCAGACGACGACGTCTTTGCTCCAAAGATGTCGCGTCGTCGGGCGGAGGAGCTGCTTGATGGCTGGGCGGATGCGGTCAGGCATGCCATCGGCTAGGAAGATTTGCACTACGAGCAAACCCGTCTAAGATAGGTTACGCAAGCACCATCGCAACGATGCGCTGACGATGAAGGGGGAGTCACATGGCACTCGATAAAGAGGGGATTATCGAGCAAATCACGGATGTCGCTGAGGAGGCAAGCGAGGTCGTATCGACTTTTATTGAGCGCGCCAAGCCTGTCGTAATCAATGCGGTTGACAAGGCTGCCGAGAAGGCGGCGCCAGTACTCGAACGGATAGCTGATGTTGCGGGTCTTGCCTTCAGCCGTGTGGTTGACTTTGTTGAGGAGAAGACCGGAAGCGACCTTGATGGTGACGGCTTCATCGGGGGTGTGCCCGCATCGGGAGATGAGGTTCCCGTTCAGCGCGTTGATCACACTTCCGATAAGGGCACGGTAGACGAATAGCCCTGGCTTCGCGTTTCCTGTTCTCCCGTTTCCCTCCGATTTAACCTGAGCGCCGGCCCTCCCCCTGCTGTGCAGTTACTGCATCGCAAGGGAAGGGCCGGCGCTTCGTGTTTGTTGCGTCTTGTGGGCTAGGCCTGGCGCAGGGGAGGCTTGTCACCTTCCCAGCCGTGTCGCTCGCACTCGCCATGCTCGTGCGGGCCATGCGGGCCGCGAGGGCCGTGCGGGCCGTGCGGGCCGTGCGGGCCCCGAGGCGGTGCGTAGGGGTCGTCACCGAGCGCGATGAGCTTCTCCTCAAGCGATGCGGTGATCTTGTCCACGAGGGCTTCGAACTGCTCGCGCTCTTCGTCAGTCAGACAGTCAAGCGCATCGCTGCGGGGCTCCATGTCGGAGGGGGAGGGGGCGGCCGCAGCGCCTTCGGCAGTGAGCTTAACGACCGTCACCCGGCCGTCCTGCTCTGACTTCTGCCTCGTGACATATCCCTTCTCCTCGAGCTTTGCCAGAAGCTCCGAGAGCGATTGCTGCCTCATGTCGAGCAGGTAGGACAGCTCACGTTGCGTAGTTTCGGGCTTTGCGGCGAGCAGGGCGAGGATGCGACCCTGTCCGCGGGTTGGGTCTCCGAAGGCCCCGTGATTGCGCGCGTTGCGCATGTGGTAGCGGTGCATCAGGCGACCCATCCGAGCGGTCTTGTGGGGAAGCGACCTCTCTGGCTGATGGCCTACTTCCTTCGTCATGCCGTCTTGCATGTCGTGCTCCTTTCGTTATGCATCCTTGTGTCACCAGTAGAATAACAGGTACCTGTGTAATTGCATTCGACCTTTTCCTTGACCACAGAGGCTTCATAAAACACAGGTACCTGTTAAATTAGTTTGCCTGCTCTATCTGGCAGCTCCGTAGGCGGGAACGGTCGCCCATCTCGGTAAAGACGGGGAAGCCTTCTCGTATACTTGACCTGTCCGACGAGATGGGACGCGCCGTCACTTTGGGCGGCGTGCTACGGGAACGAGGTCCCCATGGGAAAGATCCGCATGAACGCAGGCGTGGGAACACTGTTCGTGGCTATGCTGTCGTATCTAGCGGTTGCCGTTGCCAGCGTCGCGGGTTACTTTGTCGCCAGCATCTTTGGATGGGATCTCGAGATCGCCGCGACCGGAAGCGCCGCCGTCGTGGCTCTGTTGATCATCGCGGCACTTGGTGGTGCCAGCTGGCTGCACCCAGATTCTGAGGCGGTCTTTGATGCCTTTGACTTCATGTGGTGGATCATCGTGGTCAGCTTTGTATTGATGACCTGGGATCTCTTTGACTACGTGGCATCCGGTTCCGTGGTGCCGGCAGGTTGGGTGGGGCGTATTGTCAACATGGCCTTGCTCTCCCTTGCCATTGGTATCTCCGAGGAGTGCATGTATCGAGGTGCCCTGTTTGGTGGCTTGCTTGCCTGTTTCGGTGGGAGCAGAAAGGGACTCTTCGTAGCGGTGGGAATCGTGTCGCTTGCCTTTGGCTGTGCGCATGTTACCCTAGACGACTTTGACCTCAACAACTGGTTGACCATCGTTCAGGGCCTGCTCAAGATCTGTCAGACGGGCATCTATTCCGTGATGCTGTGCGCGGTGGTTCTCAAGACGAAGAACTTTATCGGAGCCGCGCTCGTTCATGCCCTCGACGACTTTCTCCTGTTCTTGGTTCCCTTTGCCCTGTTTGGGGAGACCTTCGAGACGGAATACGTTGCCCAGGGAACTGACGAAGCCATCGCGACCATCATTCTCTATCTGGCGGTGATTGCGCTCTACCTTCCCGTCTTCGTCAAGGCCGTCAAGACTCTGAGGGCAATCGAGCTGCCGCAATTCGGTCCGTTTAACCACGAGGTCGAATCACATGACCTTCCTCCCGTGCCTGTCGAGCTTCAGGATGCGCGGGCAACGTTTGCGGCCTCTCCGCTTCCGCCGCAAGAGGCTGCCTTTTATCCGCAGCAGCCGCAGGGTGAACCTTCCGTTCCCTTGAGTGTTGAAGGCTTCGACACTGCGGGCGAGCAGGCTGTTAGCGACGGTGCCTCTCTGCATAGTTGCGAATAAGCTCGTCGGCGAGCTCCCAGGGGTCGAGCTCCTTTCCCGTCTGGTTCAGCTTTGCCGTGAGGTTGGCTGTGAAGGTGTCCTCGGGCTCGCCGAAGACATGGCGGAAGTAGTCGCTTTCGAGAACCGCGCTGCTGTAGTCGATCTTCTGGGCAACCTGCTCGTGAATGGCCTCGACATAGCCATCGGGAATTTGGGCGTCCTGAGCGGGTGTGAAGGTGTCCGTCGCATTGATATAGCAACCGAGGTCGGTCTTCCAGTCATAGCTGAGGTCGAAGACGAGCGGCGCACGGTCGCTGAAGACGTCACGGCCAGGCAGGAGGCGCGAGTCCCACTCAGTGCCAAAGAGGTTCAGGAGCGTGGGAAGGATGTCCATGCTCGAGCAAGGCGTGTCGACGACGATGGGCTTCTTTCGCTTTTCGAGGGAGCCGCTCCAGATGATGAGTCGGTTGTGGTCGCGGTCAAGGATCGAGCTGACCTCATGGCCGTAGAGCTCGGAAAGAAGCGGGAGGCTATCGGGGGAGTCGCCGTCAAGGCCGTAGGGGAAGTGATCGGCCGCCACGACGATGACGGTACGGTTGGAGATCTTTCGCTTCTCAAGCTGCTTGATGAGGTATTCCAGGGCCTTATCAAGCTCGATGTTGGCTGCGAGGTAGGCCTTGACGTCATCTGAGTAGGGGAGGTCCTTCACCTCGTTCCAATGCTTGCGCGACATGTCGTTCATGTCGAGCCCGTAGATGCCGTGGCCACTGACAGACATGTAGTACACGTTGAAGGGATGCTTGGCGTCGCCCAGCTTTCCGTAGAGATTGCTCCAGGTACCCTGCAGCATCTCGAGGTCGCTCTCCGGCCACTGCTGCTCGACCCACTGCTCCATGCCATTGCCCATGCCCATGAAGCCGTTGTTATAGCCCAAGGCGTTGTGCGTGATGTTTCGGTCGTAGTAGGTGTAGTCGTTGTTGTGGAAGGCCCAGCCTTCGTAGCCAAGGCGATTGAGCATGAAGCCCATGGTCAGGTACTTGTTATGCTCCGTCGTGTCGGTGAAGGAGGCACCGCCGTCTGTGGGGAGCATGCCAAAGAGGTTGAGATACTCGCCACCGGTGGTGCCGGCACTCGCGGGTTGGTAGTAGTCGCTGAACTGGATGCCCTTGGTGGCCATGCGATAGAGCGTGGGCGTGATATCTTGCCGGATGGCCTCGCTGCAGAAGGCCTCAGCCGAGATGAAGATGAGGTTATAGCCCTTGAAGAGGCCGGTCATCTCGTTTTTCCTGCTCGGCTCCTGTGCGCTGACGTAAGCATCGAGCGCCGCCCAGGTTTCGTTCCCGTCGGAGGGGAGCGCAGAGAAGTCGATGTCGAGCGTGCTAGGGTCGTACTTCTTAGCTGTGGTCTCCTTGGCTTCCTGCGAAGGGTCGTTGTCGCTGGGATTGACCTGCAGGCGTTGGGAAATGTCTGGGGAAGCCAGCTGGCGCTGGATGTTGAGGCGCAGGCTGGTGAGGTAGCCAAAGTTTCGGACGCCCGCCTCGAAGGAGTAGCGGCTCGTGTAGACGAGCCCGAAGTTACCCAAAAGCGTTATGAGGGTCAGCGTGCAGAGGTGGGTCGCGACTGCGATACCCACGAGACGCCAGGCCCTCTTGAAGTCGATCCTCTGTGCGCGGTCATAGGGCATGACAACGGCATAGAGAAGCGCGGGGAGCAGGAAGAGGGCGATGTGGGCAAGGCCCGACGCGTTGAAGACGAGCACAAAGATCTGGTCGGAGAAGCTCCGCGTTGCCTGGGAGGCACCGCTGAACACGGTGACGGGGTCGTAGAGCACCTTGAACTCGCAAAACACGAAGTACTCGATACCAAAGAGGACGCAGATGGCGAGCAGGGTGAGCAGGCGCATGAGGCGGTTGACCTGAGGCCGCGAGCTCAGGGAGGTGAGCAGGTCGAGGAAGATTCCCGCTGTCACCGAGAAGAGGGTGATGGGGACGATCGAGGGGATGAAGTCTCCGAGCGTGGAGGCCTTGAAGACGAGCTCGAGCCACAACAGCGCAAGCGACAGCAACATCCAGGCAGGCAGGGACCCCACGTGCCGTCTGAGGCGCGCGATGCCATCAATGATGTTTGCTATAGCTTTCACCTACGCATCTCCCAAAGGCTGCCGCTCTGATGGGATAGTCCATCATACCCGAGGGACGTGGAGCTGAGCGCCGCTTCTTCCCCCTATGGACGAGGCGACAATTCGGCGATGGGTCGCATTTTTCGCGCAAACATCCGCTGCTGGGATGCGTCTCGCATTTCATAGGGTGCTCGGGTATGCTCGTATGACGCTTTAGCATCAGATCCCTACGTGAGAGGCCAATGGAGGCTTATGGGACGCTTTCTGGAGACCCTGCCCTTCGCATCGAAGCACGTTGAACTTCGTGGGGTGCACATTCCGCACGAGAAGCTCACGGCCGAGCAAGCGACCACCGTCATGCCTTTGCCCAGCCAAATCGTCTTGCCCATGAAGCAGCATGTGGGCGCCGCGTGCGAGCCAGTCGTCAAGCGACGCGAACAGGTTGAGGTGGGCCAGCTTGTGGGCCATAGCGACGCGCATCTGACGGCAGACATCTTCTCGCCCGTTTCGGGAACGGTGCGCGACATCCGGCCGCTGCGCTATTCTGACGGTCGTTCCGACACCGCCGTTGTGATTGAGCCCGATGGGGAGCAGCGCGTTTGCGAGAGCGTTCAGCCGCCTACGGTCGAGACCTTTCAAGATCTTGTTGAGGCGCTCAAGCACAGCGGCATCGTGGGCCTTGGCGGCGCGGGCTTTCCCGCATGGGCCAAGATGGACACCGACCTCTCGAGCATTGACACCTGGCTGGTGAACGGGGCCGAGTGCGAGCCCTACCTCTCGACGGACTACCGTGAGATGATCGAGCACCCCGATACGATTCTCGAGGGAATCAGGGCCTGCCTCGATCTTTCGGGTGTGCCACGTTCGCTCATCTGCATCGAGGACAACAAGCCCAAGGCTATCGAGCTTCTGCGCGAGCTTACGGCAGACGATGAGCGCATTGATGTCTTCGAGCTTCCGGCACGCTATCCCCAGGGGGCGAGCCGAGTCATCCTGCGAAACGTCACGGGCCGTTCCGTTCCTCGCGGTGGCCATCTCACCGACGTGGGCGCCCTGCTCTACAACGTCACCACCATGTCGGAGATCGGGCGCTACCTGCGCACGGGCATGCCGCTCACCAAGCGTCGCCTCACCGTGATGGGCGACGCCATCACGCGTCCGCAGAATCTCGAGGTCTTCATCGGCACGCCCATCTCAGAGATCCTCGAGTATTGCGGCTGCGTACCGGGGCCGCGCAAGGTCGTAATCGGCGGCCCCATGATGGGGACCACGCAGGCAACGCTCGATGCGCCCATCGAGCGAGCCCACAGCGGTCTTCTCGCCTTTGGCGTTAACGGGCCAGTGGTGCCTCGCCGGAGCGCCTGCATCAAGTGCAGCCGCTGCATCGATAACTGTCCCATGCGCCTGTCTCCCATCGATATCCACAAGGCCTATCTGTCGCGCGACCTGAAGCGCCTGGACGAGCTGATGGCTGACCTGTGCGTGGAGTGCGGCACCTGCTCCTACGTGTGTCCCTCGGAGCAGCCGCTCGTGCAGTCAACCATGCTCGCGCGTACCATGCTGCGCGCGGAACAGCGCCGAGCCAAAGGAAGGGGATGACGCATGTCTGATATGCATCCAGGCAGCTACGCCACTCCGGTTGAGGACCCATTGGTGCTTCGACCGGCACCGCAGATCTCGTGTCCGGATACTACTCGTACTATCATGCGTGACGTGCTCATTGCCCTCGCTCCGGCAGCGATTGCGGCGACTGCCTTCTTTGGCTATCGCGCGCTGCTGCTTATCGTGACTTCCATTGCCCTGTCGGTGGCCTGCGAGTACCTTTGGTGCAGGCTGCGCGGTCTTCCCAATACCACGGGCGACCTCTCGGCTGCGGTGACGGGTCTACTGCTTGCCTTCAACGTTCCCTCGACCTTGCCGATTGGCATGCTTGCCATCGGGGTCTTTGTTGCCATCATCATGACCAAGGAGCTCTTTGGCGGCCTTGGGAAAAACTTTGCCAACCCGGCCATCGTGGGGCGTATCTTCCTTGCGGTGTCCTTTCCGGCTGCCATGTCGTCATATGTGCAGCCCAACCGCATCCTCCCGCTGCCAACCGCCTACGACCTTCTGAGCTCGGCCACGCCGCTTTCTCCGACGGCGCCGCCTACAACCTTGGCTGAGCTCTTCTTTGGCCAACATGCGGGCGTGTTGGGCGAGACGAGCGCGCTTGCGCTTCTGCTTGGAGGGATCTACCTGCTTGCGCGTGGGGTCATCGGTTGGCAGATACCCGCTTCCTACCTCGGCACCGTTGCGCTCCTCAGCCTAGTTGTGGGAAAGAGCCCGATTGAGCAGATCCTCTCGGGCGGCCTCATGCTCGGAGCGTTCTTCATGGCTACGGACTACGTCACTTCTCCCGCGACCAAGCGCGGCAAGCTCGTCTTTGGGGTGGGTTGCGGCCTCATCATGTGCCTCATCCGCTTCTTTGGCAACATGAACGAGGGCGTTGCCTTCTCCATCCTCTTCATGAACCTGCTGGTGCCTTACATAGACCGGCTGACTGCCAACGTGCCGGTTGGTGGCGAGCAGGCAAGGTCACGCCGTCGCGCGAAGGGAGGCGAGGCCCATGAGTGAGAAGCACGTCGCATCGCAGGCATCGGGGGCACGGCTTCCGCGAACGCTCTATCCCGTGCTTGTGCTCGTGGCGATCTGCCTGTTGTCGGGTGCCCTTCTCGGTCGTGCCCAAGAGGTGACGGCACCCATTGCCGAGAGTAACGAGCAAGCTCGCGCGATGCAGACCTACTCCGAGCTGGTGCCTGAGGCCTCGTCCTTCGAGCCGCTTGACTGCGATGTCGAGGGTTGCACCGCCGCGCTTGAGGCGCGTGATGACAGCGGTGCCTTGCTGGCCTATGTCATCGTTGCCCAGTCGAAGGGCTACGGGGGAGACGTGCCCATCGCGGTCGCCTTCGATCCGGCGGGCGTCGTGCTCTCCATCACGGCCATGCCCAACAGCGAGACGCCGGGCTTGGGAACCAATATTGCCAAGGAGTCCTACATCGGTCAGTACGTCGGCATGACGGCGCGCCAGACGTCCGCCGACGAGATCGACCTCATCAGTGGCGCGACCATCTCATCAAAGGCGGCGCTCGCTGCCTTCAACTGTGCCTCAGACGCCTTCCAGGAGGTGAGCCAATGACAAGCTCCTCTTCGTCGATTGAGCCGAGCGTGGCCTCGACCTTGAGCCGTGGCCTGCTTGCCGAGAACCCGGCGCTTCGTCAGATGCTTGGCCTGTGCCCGACCCTTGCGGTCACCACCGCCGTGTCCAACGGCATCGGCATGGGCCTGGCAACGACCTTCGTGCTCGTCTGCTCGGGCACGGTGGTCTCGCTTCTGCGCAAGGTCATTCCGTCTTCGGTGCGCATTCCCGCCTTCATTACCATCATCGCCAGCTTCGTAACGTTGGTGATGATGCTTACCAAGGCCTACCTCCCCGCGCTTGACGAAGCCCTGGGTATCTACCTGCCCCTGATTGTCGTCAACTGCATCGTGCTGGGACGTGCCGAGATGTTTGCCTCCCAGCATGGCCCCCTGCTCTCGGCCGTCGACGGCCTGGGAATGGGCTTGGGCTTTACCATCTCGCTCACGCTCATGTCGGCCATTCGCGAGGTCTTGGGTAACGGCAGCTTCCTCGGCATGCGTGTGCTTCCCCTCGGCGTCGAGCCGATCGGCATCATGCTCATGCCGGCGGGAGGCTTCGCCGTGCTTGGCGTTCTTATCGCCGCCTCCCTCTGGATCGAGCAGTATCCGGATAGGCGCGACGGCCTCCTTAATGACGCGACCATGCCGGCCGAGAGCCTCTGTGCGGCATGTCCTGTCCAGTGCGGGGGAGTGGAGCTTGTCAACGGTTCCTGCGCCACCGAGGGCTATGTCTCCAAGCTCGAGGAAGCCGTGATCGCCGCGCAGGCCGAACTGAAGGAGCGTGATTGACGATGGCGCAGTACGCATCCATTCTCTTCTCCATGATCTTGGTCAACAACTTCGTGCTCGTGAAGTTCTTGGGCATCTGCCCCTTCTTGGGTGTCTCCAAGCGCTTTGACTCTGCCGTGGGCATGGGCTGTGCGGTCACGCTCGTAATGCTGCTTGCCGTCTCGATTACCTGGCCCTTGCAGCGTCTGCTTGAGGCATGGGGAATCGAGTACCTGCAGACCATCGTCTTCATCCTCGTTATCGCCACCTTGGTCCAGCTGCTAGAGATGGCCCTCAAGCGCTTCGTGCCCTCGCTGCATGCGTCGCTGGGCGTGTTTCTGCCGCTCATCACCACGAACTGCTCGGTCCTCGGCGTTGCGATCCTTGCCGTTGACGAGGGCTATACCTACCCCGAGGCCCTTGTGGCCGCGCTTGGTGCCGGCTTGGGCTTTCTTCTCGCCATGGTGCTCTTTAGCGGTGTGCGCAGCAGCCTTGAGGAGGCGGAGCCCCCGCAGGCCTTCAGGGGCATGCCCATCACGCTCATCGCGGCTGCCATCGTGGCCATGAGCTTCATGGGATTTTCTGGCGTCGTTGACCATCTGTTTGGCGCATAAGGGAGACAAGACGTGAACTCGATGTTGCTGAGCATCACGCTCATGGGAATCCTGGGCCTTGTGGGCTCAGCGGTCTTGGTGGTTGCCTCGCGCAAGCTTGCGGTGAAGGAGGACGAACGCCTTTCTTCGGTACTGGCTATCTTGCCCGGTGCCAACTGTGGTTCCTGCGGCCATCCCGGTTGCGAAGGCTATGCCCGGGCAATGTTGGACGGCGCTGCGGTCAATTCCTGTGGCCCTGGTGGTGCCGACGTGGCTGCGCGCCTTGCCGAGCTGCTTGGCGTCGAGGCGGGAGAGGTCAAGGTCAAGCGTGCCATCGTGGCCTGCCGTGGCACGGCCGACCGCGTGGTCTTGCAGGAGCGCGCGGTCTATCACGGCATGCATAGCTGTCGTATCTACGCAACGATGGGGCACCTCTCCATGGGCTGTACCGACGGATGCATCGGCTATGGCGACTGCGTTGCCGCCTGCCCCTATGGCGCGATCACGCTCAACAGAAACCATGTGGCGGTGGTTGACCCTGCGGTTTGCGTGGGTTGTGGCCTGTGTACCACCATTTGCCCCCGTAAGCTCATCAGCCTGCAGGAGAAGAGCGATGTTGACGAGGTCTCGTTCGTTCTCTGCCGCAGCACGCTCACGGGAAAGCGCGCCATCGATGCCTGCGCCAATACCTGCCTAGGCTGCAGGAAGTGCGTCAAGGTGTGCCCCCAGCAGTGCATAGAGGTCGTGAACAACGTGGCACGCATCGACGTCAGTCGCTGCGTTGGCTGCAAGGAGTGCATGGGGGTATGCCCCGAGGGCGCCATCTACCCCTTGGCGTGGGTGAGCCCGCAAGCCTAAATGCCTAGGGCCTCGGCAAGCGAGAAGTTGCCGTTACTGGCAAAAACGACGTTGTTATCGCATTCGTGTGGCTCGTCTTCTCCGAGCGAGATGGTCTCAACCTGGGAGAAGAGGCTGCCGAGGGCATCCTGCACCTGACGGAGGGGTTTGCTCTCACGGCCCTCGATTGCCGCGATTACGTTGGCCGCATAGATGCCCTGGGGGTTGAGGATCGAGCGAATGAGCGCGAGCCCCTCGGGGTTCATGAGTGCCGAGCTGGGAACTTCCGCTGCGAAGAGGTCGTTTGCTATGAAGTCGAACTTCTCGCCTGTGCGGGCGGCCTGCTCCAGGTAGCTGATTGCGTCGGTGCAGGTGACGCGCAGCCTCGAGCGCTGTTCGTCAGTCAGCCCGTCGAGAAGGAACCACTGCTTGGCAAGGTTAATGACCTGGGGGTCTATCTCAACGACATTGACGGTGGTATTTGGGTGCGTGACCACGACGTGACGAGGATAACTGAGTGCGCCACCACCGAGCATGAGCATGCGTGGCATGGCTAGGGGCGAGCCGAAGGCACGGTCAAAGACCTCGTGATAGCCAAAGGCAAGCTTGCCGGTGGGGTCATCCACATAGCAGGCTGATTGCCAGTAACCGTTGATGTCGAGAACGCGTAGGATGTGTTGGTCCTCAAGCTCGAGGTCATAGACCGTGGCATGACCGAACATCGTGTCGACGCTGGCAAGGTTTCCGTCGTCATCGGTATCGTCTTCGTTGAGTGAGAAGAACTTGTCGAGCAGCTTCATGACTTCGCTTTCCGTGGATGTGTTTGCAGGGGCCAATCATACCGCGTGCGCGTGTCAGCGGGATGGCTGGCCTGCTTGGGGAAGGCTCGCCGTAGGCCTAGACTTCGCCCAAGTTCGTAGGGGTGGGGTGTGCTCCGGGATCGAACTGTCAAGGTCGCGTTGCCTCCCCCTGCCGCAAAGTTGTAATTACGAAGCCCCTTTTCTCCAACTTACCGGCACGGTTGCCGCATAGTTGGAGATACGAGGCCCCATTTCTCCAACTTACCGGCAGCGGTGCCGCAAAGTTGTAACTTCAGGCCCCTGTTTCTCCAACTTACCGGCAGCGGTGCCGCAAAGTTGTAATTACGAGGGCCCTTTTCTCCAACTTACCGGCAGTCATGCCGCAAAGTTGGAGATACGAGGTTCCATTTCTCCAACTTACCGGCACTGCCTTCGCTGGCTTGAAGGTCGACGGCTGAAAGGAGGGTGCACCGCTACGGAATGTGCTGGCCGATCTGTCCTTTGTTTCGCGGACTTGGACGGCCCCGGCCGCTCGAGTCCGCGAAACGGCACCTGCTATTACGGACTTGGACGGCCCCGGCCGCTCGAGTCCGCGAAACGGCACCTTGTTTTACGGACTTGGACGGCCCCGGCCGCTCGAGTCCGTATTTCCCATTCTGCCTTCGCGTTCCCGCCCCCAGCAAGTTACTGACAAAAACAGCGCCCCTCTGATCCGCCATGGGCCTGATCAGAGGGGCGCCTCACGCTATCGATTAGCGTCCGTATGTAAGCTTGTCACCTACACGTAGTAGAGGATCGAGTTGTAGGTCGGGACAGGCCACCAGTCCTCGCCTACGAGCGGCTCGAGGGAGTCGACGGCCGAACGCAGGGCGTCCATCGCGGGAATGACCTCGTCGCGGTAGTAGTTGTCCTGGTCGGTGGGGTCGGTGATCTCGCGCGCGGTGGAGTTGCGGTCATCGAGGTCGGCGGTCAGCTTCCAGACGGCGTCGATGCCGTTCGTCAGCGTGGTGATGAGCGACTTCTCGGTCTCGCTCACCACGCCGAGCTCGGCCTTGGCGGCAACGGCCGTGGCAAGGTCGCCCGTGTAGGCGGAGATGGCCGGGATGTAGAGGCGGCGAGCCATGTCGACCATGCAGTTGGCCTCGATGTTGAGCAGCTTGGCGTACTGCTCAGCCTTGGAGACGTAGCGGGCGTGCAGCTCGGCCTCGGTGAGGACGCCGTACTTCTCGAAGAGCTTCACGTTCTCGGGGTCGATGAGCGCGGGCAGCGCATCGGGCGTGCTCTTGAGGTTGGGCAGGCCACGGCGCTCGGCCTCGACCTCCCAATCGTCTGAGTAGCCGTTGCCGTTGAAGAGCACGCGATGGTGATCGCGGAAGGTGTGGCGCGCCCAGCGCATGGCCACGATACGGAAGTCCTCGTCGGGGTGGTTCTCGACATAGGTCACGAAGCGATCGCACTGCTCGGCAACGGCGAGGTTGAGAATGACGTTGGGGTCGCCAAGGTTCTGGCGGCTGCCCGGCATGCGGAACTCGAACTTGTTGCCCGTGAAGGCGAAGGGGCTCGTGCGGTTGCGGTCGGTGTTGTCGCGGATGATCTCGGGCAGGGCCGGAACGCCGAGGTCCATGAGCGTGACCTCCTGCGCCTCGGCGTGCTCCTTACGGATGAGCGCCTCGACGACGGGGGAGAGGTTGTCGCCCAGGAAGATGGAGATGATTGCGGGAGGAGCCTCGTTGGCGCCCAGACGGTGGTCGTTGCCGGCAGAGGCGACCGACATGCGCAACAGGTCGGCGTGCTCGTCGACGGCGGAGACCAGTGCGGCGAGGAAGACGATGAAGCGCAGGTTGTGCTCGGGGTCGGGACCCGGCTCGAGCAGGTTCTTGCCGTCAGCCGAGATGGACCAGTTGTTGTGCTTGCCGGAGCCGTTCACATACTCGAAGGGCTTCTCGTGCTGCAGGCAGACCAGGCCGTGGTGCGAGGCGAGCAGCTTCATCTTCTCCATGGTGAGGAGGTTGTCATCGATGGCGAGCGAGCCGGTCTCGAAGACGGGGGCGAGCTCGTGCTGGCAGGGGGCGACCTCGTTGTGCTTGGTCTTGGCCGGGATGCCAAGCTTCCAGAGCTCGTCGTCGAGCTCCTTCATGAACTCGTTCACCGTCGGGCGGATGGCGCCGAAGTAGTGCTCGTCAAGCTCCTGGCCCTTGGCCGGCGCGGCGCCGAAGAGGGTGCGGCCACACAGGATGAGGTCGGGACGGGCCTCGTAGTCAGACTCCTTGATGAGGAAGTACTCCTGCTCCGGTCCGATGGTGGTCACGACGCGACGCGGCTCCTGTCCGAAGAGCTTGAGCACGCGCTTGGCCTGACGCTCGAGGGCAACCTCACTGCGCAGCAGCGGGGTCTTCTTGTCGAGGGCCTCGCCGGTATAGGAGATGAAGGCCGTCGGGATGCACAGGACCTCGTCCTTGATGAAGGCGGGGCTGGTCGGATCCCAGACGGTGTAGCCACGGGCCTCGAAGGTGGCGCGCAGGCCGCCCGAGGGGAAGCTCGAGGCGTCGGGCTCGCCCTGGACGAGCTCCTTGCCGGAGAAGGCCATGAGCACGGTGCCGTCACCCTTGGGCGTGAGGAAGCTGTCGTGCTTCTCGCTGGTGATGCCGGTCAGCGGCTGGAACCAGTGCGTGAAGTGGGTAGCGCCCTTCTCCAGAGCCCACTCCTTCATGGCGTGCGCGACTTCGTTTGCGATGTCGAGGTCAAGCGGCTCGCCGTCTTCGATGACGCGGCGGAGCTTCTTGTAGGTAGGCTTGGGCAGACGCTCCTGCATGTCTGCATCGTCGAAGAGGAGCTCACCCCACTCGGCACTCACTTTGTCTTTAGCCATTTCGTGTCTCCTATCTCGAATGACTCAATCGACGTCTCTATACGTGTCGACAACTGAGGGTATGGTATAAAAGCCGTGTTTCCTCAGGGTGAAGAGAGCCCGAGTAAACCACCCTATTATGTTACGTTCACATTGCGCGCGTGTGGCACCCGCATTGCGCAACTTGACGCAATCGTGCACTCGCGGGCCTTTATCCGCCGCCTGCGGCGCAAAAGTGAGCCGCCTACAGTGCTTGCCGCTCGGTCGGCGTGGTGGCAAGGAAACCCAACGGTAGCATTGAGGCTGCAGAGCTGTTGCGTTGTCGTAATGTGACGGAAATCATCGCATTCGTTTGCTGACCTGCAATGGCCTACAATTTTTGAGATTTATAGACCTGCCAATACGTGTGCAAAAAAAGGCATCACGAAAAGGGGGATAAGGGCATGAACCTGCTCATTTCCGATTCAGCGCAGGCTCGGTGCTTGCTTGCGCTGGAGGACGGCACGACCTTCTTCGGTCGTTCGTGCGGGGCGGAAGGCGAAGCATTTGGTGAGATCGTCTTCAACACCTCGATGGTCGGTTACCAAGAGATCGTGACTGACCCGAGTTATGCCGGTCAGATTGTGACGCTCACCTATCCGCAGATTGGCAATTACGGTGTGAGCGAGGCTGCCATGCAGTCAAAGGGCACGGCGCTTTCGGCGCTCGTGGTGCGCGACATGTGCCACACCCCCTCAAACTGGATGTCCGAAGGCTCGCTTCCCGACTTTTTGCGTGAGCGGGGCGTAGTGGCCATCGAGGGCGTCGACACGCGTGCGCTCACCCTTAAGATTCGTGGTGCCGGTGCCTTGCGAGCGGCCGTCTCGACGGTTGACCTTGATCCGGAGAGCCTAGTGGCGCGCGTTTGCGCAAGCCCGTCCATCAGCGAGCACAACTTCGTTCCCGATGTCAGTTGTCCCGAGAAGTTCGTGGTGCCGGCGCAGGGCGAGAAGAAGTGCAGCGTCGTGGCTTACGACTGCGGCATGAAGAGCGGCATCGTCGATGGTCTGACCGCTCAGGGTTGCGAAGTCACCGTGGTTCCCTGGGACACCCCGGCAGAAGAGGCGTTGGCCCTGAATCCCGACGGCGTGTTCTTCTCCAATGGCCCCGGCGATCCCGAGCAGGTCAAGGAGACGGCATCTGCCGCCGAGGCCCTTCTCGGTAAGCTGCCCACCTTTGGCATCTGCCTGGGCAACCAGATGACCGCCCTGGCCGCGGGTGCGAAGATCGAGAAGCTTCCCTTCGGCCATCACGGTGGTAACGAGCCGGTGCAGAACCTCCTCACCAGGAAGGTCGAGATCACGGCCCAGAACCACAACTACGGCCTGGTCTTCGATTCGATGGGGCCGATCGTTCCCGAGCTTTCCGGTGGCGAGAAGAACCACGTGCGTGACCTGCGCGAGTGGGCACGCAAGGGCATCGCCCCCGTTGTTCAGACCGAGCGCTACGGTCGCGTGCGCCTCACGCACGTCAACCTCAACGACGGTACTCCCGAGGGCATTCAGTTTCTCGACATCCCTACCTTCAGTGTCCAGTACCATCCCGAGGCCTGCCCTGGTCCGCACGACTCCGCCTACCTCTTCCGCGCTTTCGTGGCCCTCATGGAGCAGTGGCGCGACCGTGCCGAGGGCGCCGAGCTCTCGAGCGACTACCTGGCCATCGACGTTCGTGAGGGGAGGCGCTTCTAATGCCCAAGCGTCAGGACATCAAGAAGATCCTGGTTATCGGCTCTGGCCCCATCGTCATCGGCCAGGCCTGCGAGTTTGACTATTCCGGCACCCAGGCGTGCCGCGTGCTGCGCCGCGAAGGCTACGAGGTGGTGCTGGTCAACTCGAACCCCGCCACCATCATGACCGACCCCGAGACGGCCGACCGCACCTACGTGGAACCCATCACCGTTGACGCCGTGAGCCGCGTCATCGAGCGCGAGCGCCCCGACGCGCTGCTGCCCAACATGGGTGGCCAGACCGCGCTCAACTGCGCGATGGCCCTTGGCGAGGCCGGCGTGCTCGACCGCTATGGGGTCGAGACCATCGGCTGCGACCTCGACTCCATCCGCTTGGGTGAGGACCGCGAGCTCTTTGCCGAGGCCATGGAGGACATCGGCCTCGAGTGCGCTGCGGCGGACGTGGCCCACGAGCTCGACCAGGCCCACGCCATCGCTGAGCGCCTTGGCTACCCCGTGGTCATCCGTCCGAGCTTCACGCTTGGCGGTGCCGGCGGCGGCATTGCCTACGACAAGGACGACCTCGACCGCATCGTGGGCGAGGGCCTGTCCCTCTCGCCGGTGCATGAGGTGCTGGTCGAGCAGTCCATCGAGGGCTGGAAGGAAATCGAGATGGAGGTCATGCGCGATACCGCGGGCAACGGCATCGTGATTTGCTCCATCGAGAACCTTGACCCCATGGGTGTCCACACGGGCGACTCCATCACGGTTGCCCCCGCACAGACCCTGACCGACAGCGAGCTCCAGCGCCTGCGCGACTACTCGCTGGCGATTCTCGAGCGCGTCGGCGTGGCCACGGGTGGCTCGAACGTGCAGTTCGCGGTGAATCCCAAGGACGGCCGCGTCATCGTCATCGAGATGAACCCGCGCGTCAGCCGAAGCTCGGCCCTGGCCTCGAAGGCCACGGGCTTCCCCATCGCCAAGGCCGCGGCCCTGCTCGCCGTGGGCTACACGCTCGACGAGATCGTGAACGACATCACCCGCGTCACGCCCGCCTGCTTCGAACCTTCCATCGACTACTGCGTGGTCAAGGCTCCGCGCTTCGCCTTCGAGAAGTTCAAGGGCACGAGCGAGACGCTCACGACCCGCATGAAGAGCGTGGGCGAGGCCATGGGTATTGGTCGCTGCTTCGAGGAGGCCCTGCAGAAGGCCCTGCGCTCGCTTGAGCAGGGACACGCCGGACTGGGCGCCGACGGCCATGACGACTTTGACGAGGAGCGCTTTGACGAGCTCGTGGCCCGTCCTACGCCCGACCGCATCTTCTACGTGGCCGAGGCCCTGCGCCGCGGCTGGACGGTCGAACGCGTGCATGAGGTCACCTCCATCGACCCCTGGTATCTCAACCGCATTGCCGATATCGTTGCCGCTGAGCGCAGCATCGCGCAGATCGGCCTGGCTGGTCTTGGCGCCGAGCGTATGCGCGCCGCCAAGCAGATGGGCTTCTCCGATGCGCAGATCGCCCACCTCGTGGGTTCCAAGGAGGAGGTCGTCCGCGCGGTGCGTATCGTGCTGGGCGTCATTCCGCAGGTCAAGACCGTTGATACCTGTGCTGGCGAGTTTGCCGCGCAGACGAGCTATCACTACTTCACCTACGAGGACAGCGATGCCGACGAGCACGTTGAGGCGGAGCGTCCGCGCGTGGTCATTCTCTCCGCAGGTCCCAACCGCATTGGTCAGGGCATCGAGTTTGACTACTGCTGCGTGCATGCGGCCTACGCCCTTGCCGACAAGGGCTACGAGACCGTCATGGTGAACTGTAACCCCGAGACCGTCTCTACTGACTACGACACCTCCGATCGCCTCTACTTCGAGCCGCTCACCTTCGAGGACGTCATGAACGTCGTTGCGGTCGAGCGCCCGGCCGGCGTCATCGTGACGCTCGGCGGCCAGACGCCCATCAAGCTCGCCCACCAGCTCGAGGAGGCGGGCGTGCCCATCATGGGAACCTCGCCCGACGCTATCGACCTCGCAGAAGACCGCGAGCGCTTCTCGCGCCTGCTCGACAGCCTCGAGATCGCTTATCCGCCCTCGAGCGTGGCCGGCACCGTCGAGGAGGCCCGCCGCGTGGCCACGCAGATCGGATACCCGCTGCTCGTTCGTCCGAGCTACGTGCTCGGCGGCCGCGGCATGGCCATCGTCTACTCGGGCAAGGACCTCTCCGCCTACATGCAGGAGGCGGCACAGGTCACGCCCGATCACCCCGTCTACCTCGACGCCTTCCTGGAAGATGCCATCGAGCTGGACGTTGACGCGCTCTGCGACGGCAGCGAGGTCTACGTGGGCGCGGTCCTCGAGCATATCGAGGAGTGCGGCATCCACTCTGGCGACTCTGCCTGCTGCTACCCGCCCTTCTCGCTTTCCGACTCGATCGTCGCGCGCGTTCGCGAGATCACGCGCAAGCTCGCGCTCGCCTGCAACGTACACGGCCTGCTCAACGTGCAGTACGCCGTCAAGGACGAGCAGATCTTCGTCATCGAGCTCAACCCGCGTGCCAGCCGCACGGTGCCCTTCTCCTCGAAGGCCTCTAGCGTTCCTTTGGCCCGCATGGCCGCGCGCGTGATGGCAGGGGAGCGCATCGCCGACCTTGGCCTTCCGCCCGACGATCGCGACATCGAGCTCTTTGCCGTGAAGGAAGCCGTCATGCCCTGGTCTCGCTTCCCGGGCTCCGAGGTGCGCCTTGGCCCCGAGATGAAGTCCACGGGCGAGGTCATGGGCATTGCCGCCACCTTCCCGGAGGCTTACGGCAAGACCCGTCAGGCCATCGACTACGAGACTCCGTCTGAAGGTGCCGTCTTCCTCTCGGTGAGCGATCGCGACAAGCGCGCTATCGCTCCGGTTGCGCTCGAGCTCGTGAGCATGGGCTACAACATCATGGCGACGCATGGCACCGCCAAGACCCTGCGTGCGGTGGGCATCGAGTGCGAGGAGCTGCTGCGCGTGAGCGAGGGCCATCCCAACGTGGTCGACGCGATGGCCGAGGGCCGCATCGCCTTCATCGTGAACACTCCTCATGGCGGTGCCTCGCGCGGAGACGGCTTCAAGCTCCGCAGCGCCGCGGTCGACTACGGCGTGAGCAGCGCCACGACCCTTTCTGGCGCCACTGCCCTCGTGCAGTCCCTCGCCGCCGAGCGTTCCGGCACCGAGCCTTCCGTCTACGCCCTGCAAGACCTGTAAGGCAAAGGCCGCTCAAGTAACAGCGAAGCCCCCGTTCTTCTCGGTATGCTTGCCGACAAGAACGGGGGCTTTTCGTGACTAAGGGGCCAGTGAGCCAGCCTCCGCAGGCCTTCCCGACCCACCCCGGCAACGGGCACGGGCGGCCGCAAGGGGCGGCGGGAGGCCTGCGCGAACATTCTGCGGCAGTGAGGAGCGCAGGCGCGGCGGGAGCGAGGACTTGTTT
>CAJOKK010000010.1 GCA_905235165.1 uncultured Atopobiaceae bacterium
TAGCCGATCTTCGTGACCCAGCCGAACTTGTCCTCGATCTCGCCGGCCTGGATGCCGGTGAGCGTCTCGCGGAGCTTGGCCATGACCGGGCCGACGTGCTCCATGCCGGCACCGAAGACGTGCTCATTGCCCTCACGGTCAACGACCTTGCCCACCGGGCTGATGACGGCAGCGGTGCCGCACATGCCGCACTCGACGAACTGGTCGATCTCGTCGAAGCGCACCTGACGCTGGACGACCTTCATGCCCAGCAGCTCCTCGGCCACCTGCACCAGCGAGCGACGGGTGATGGAGGGCAGAATGGAGTCGGTCGCAGACTGCGGCACCACGAGCGTGCCGTCCTCCTGGACGAGCAGGAAGTTCGCGCCGCCGGACTCCTCGACGAAGGTGTGGGTCTGCGGATCGAGGAACATGTTGTCGGCAAAGCCCTCGGCGTGGGCAAGCACGCTGGGGTAGAGGCTCATCGCGTAGTTGAGACCGGCCTTGATGTTGCCGGTGCCATGGGGAGCCGCGCGGTCATACTCGGGAACCTTGAGGGCCACGGGCTGGACGCCGCCCTTGTAGTAGGGGCCGACGGGCGTGACGAGAATGCGGAACTGGTACTCGTCGGCCGGCTTGACGCCGATGACATCGCCGGTCGCGACCATGAAGGGACGGATGTAGAGCGTGGCGCCCGAGCCGAAGGGCGGGACCCAAGCCTCGTTGGCCTTGACGACCTGCTTGACGGCATCGATGAAGCGGTCCTCGGGGAAGGGCGGCATGCAGATACGCTTGGCAGAATCGGCCATGCGCTTCGCGTTCATGTCGGGACGGAAGCAGACGATGTCTCCGTCCTTGGTGGTGTAGGCCTTGAGACCCTCGAAGACCTCCTGGCAGTAGTGGAAGATGCCAGCACACTCAGAGAGCTGCAGGGTATGGTCAGTCGTGAGGATATCCTCGCCCCACTCGCCATCCTTGTAGTTGCAGACGTAGCTATAGTCCGTCTTGGTGTAGGCAAAGGTCAGGCTACCCCAATCGATGTCCTTCTTCTCCACTGCCATGCGAGCCTCCTCACATCGTTTCTACTGATGGAAGAAGCTTAATACTTTGCCCCACGCACGCAAGCCTGGCTCGCCTGAGCGAAACACCAAGGACATGCGAAGCGGATGGAGCTTACCCTGCCTCGGGTGGGCATACGCTACACTCAACTGGTCAAATCCAACAAGGACAGGAGCAACCATGCGCATGTTCAAAAACGACTATTCCGAAGGCGCGGCAGCCGAGGTGCTCGAGGCGCTCATCGCGACCAACGCTGAGCAGTGCGTCGGCTACACCGAGGGCGACCCGCACTGTGAGGCAGCACGCAAGCTGATTCGCCGTGCCTGCGGCCGAGACGACGTGGCCGTTGAGTTTGCCATTGGCGGCACGAGCACCAACCTCGTCTGCATCAACGGCCTCCTTCGCGACTGGGAGGGTGTCATCTGCACGCCCGACGCCCACATCAACGTCCACGAGACCGGCGCCATCGCCGCCACGGGCCGCTCGGTCCTGCCCACGCGCGACGCCGACGGCTTCCTCTCCCCCGCCGAGGCGGAGCGCGTCTGGCGCTTCCAGCAGGGAGCAGGACGTCACATGACGCGTCCGGCCATGGTCTATATCTCCAACACCACCGAGCTGGGTGGCGTCTGGTCGCGCGAGCGCTTCGACGCCCTCTGCGACTGGGCACACGAGCGCGAGCTCAAGGTCTTTGTCGACGGCGCGCGCTTGGGATCTGCCCTCACCTCGCCGGCAGCCGAGGGACTGACCCTCGAGCACCTGGCGAGCAAAGCTGACGCCTTCTCGATTGGCGGTACTAAGAATGGCCTGCTCTTCGGTGAAGCCGTCGTCATCGCCGACGAGGGCCTGCGCGAGGCCTTCGGCTACCTCATCAAGGAGCGCGGTGGTCTCATGGCCAAGGGTCGCCTGCTTGGTGCCCAGTTCGAGGCTGCCTTCACTGCCGACAAGAACGGCGAGCTCCCCTACTGGCGCTATGCGCGCACGGCCAACGAGTGCGCCTTCCGCCTGCGCGACGGCCTGATCGAGCTCGGCTTCGAAGCCTATGGAGAAGCACCTTCCAACCAGCAGTTCTTCGCCTTCGAGCCCAAAGTGTCCAAGGCCTTCGCCGAGGCCGTGGGCAGCGAGGTCTTCCAAGAGCTGGAAGACGGACGTCTGCTCACGCGCTTCGTCTGCTCCTGGGCCACGACGCCCTCTGACGTAGACGAGCTTCTCGCCTTCGCCAAGACCCTGCGCTAGCACAGGACGGGTCCGAATGAGTCAGTTGCCGTAGTCCTTTTTGACTCATTCCGAGGGAAAGGCGGCGGGGAGCCTCGCGCTCACTCTGCGGCAAGGGCGTTCGTCGCTACGGCGCGGCAGCTGCGGGACTCGCTCGCTGCGCTCGCTCAGACAAGTCCTCGCTCCCGCCGCGCCTTCGCTCCTCACTGCCGCAGAATGTTCGCGCGGGGCTCCCCGCCGCCTTTCCCTCGGAATGAGTCAAAAAGGACTACGGCAACTGACTCACCCCTGTAACTGACTCACTCCTCGCCTAAAGACGTGCCGCCCGCCGGAAAGCCATTCCGACGGGCGGCACCTTGTTTTCTAACCCTATAGAGGGATTAGGACATTAACCCTGAGTTGCGGTCACGAGGGTCGAGATCTCGATGCGAGCGTTCGAGAAGAGACCATTCATGTAGTCAGACCACTTCTTGTTGAGCTCAGTGGTCTTCTGGGAGTAGTTCTGGTAAGCGACATAGTACGCAGCCTGCGCAGCCTCGTAGGTAGCGCCATCAGGCTTGACCTCGTAGTTGGCAAGGGCCGTAGCGTAGGGGCCATCGGTTGCCTTCCAAGTGGCGTTCTCGGCATCCCACTCATCACCAGCAAGGGCGATGACGTAGTCAGCGTACTCCTTGGTCGGCTGGGAAGCATCGGCACCCTCGGCAGGCTGGGCGGGAGCATCCGGCATGGTGTCCGAAAGCTCACCGACAACCTGGTTGCGGAGCTTCTCGAAGATGACGCTGTTGCGCAGGACGCTGACGACCGTAGCCTCATCCATCTGATACTGCTCGCCGATGGCAGCGAAATCGGAGCTACCGATGTGCTCCTCAGCGTATGCCTTGACGTCGTCGTCAGAAGCAGTGATGCCCGCGTTCTCGGCCTCGTGTGCCAGGATGGTGTTGCGGGCGCTGTTCAGGATCTGATCGGCAGCGGGAACCGCATAGGTGCCATCCTCGTTCTTCGCGGCCTCAACGGAGCCGTTCTCCTCGAAGATATCGCGAGCAGAGATGTTCTCCATCACACCATCGTAGGTCATGGTGGCGAGAGGGGTATCGAGCTGCTTTTCGGTAATGACCGTGTGGCCGGCAATCTCGCTGCCAGCAAAGGAGGAGCTCAGGCGACCAACCACAAAGGCACCAATCAGCATGCCCACGGCGAGGGCGGCACAGGTGATGCCAATCCAGGCACCCTTGTTCAGCTGATGACCAGCATTCGGAGCCTCCGTAATCTCCTGAAGGTTCTCCTCAGCCTGCGCGGCAACCTCGGCGACCTTCTCCTTGGCCTCCTCGGCAGCCTCAGCAACCTTCTCCTTGGCTTCCTCGGCAGCCTCGGAGATCTGCTCCTTGACCTCATCGGAATCGATTCCGGCCTCCTGGAGCCTCTCCTCGAGATCCTCGGTCATCTCCTCGACATCAGCCTTCAGAGCGTCGAGCTTCTCTTCGGTCTCGGCCTTCACCTCGTCAAGCTTCTCCTCGGCGTCTGCCTTGACCTCAGCGGCCTTCTCCTCGACCTCGTCCTTGAGCTCGGCAACCTTCTCCTCAGCCTCGGACTTGATCTCCTCGGCCTGCTCAGATGCCTCTTCGGAACGGTTCTGATCCTCAGACATTAGTACCTCCCATTCGAACTTTGTCGACCAAGGCCGACCAAACAAACAGTGGAATTCTACTTCACCTCAACAGGTTTTGCCCCGTAGGAGTTTTCAACCCACAAACATCCGTTTTAACTTAAAGCAAGCTTGAGTCACTTTTTCAGCCTTAAAACGTAATGCTGGTGAAACGCTAGCGAGCACAGAGACGAGTCCCGTAGCCGTCATGTCTGGACGACAAGCGCTCTTATGGCAGCGACAGGCCACAGCCTCCTCGCCCCTCCGCCAGGCCCCCAGGCCTCCCTCTGCAGGCAAAACAAAACAGGTCAGACGGGAAATCCCATCTGACCTGCTGTTTTTCGTGGAGCCGGATAGCAGACTCGAACTGCTGGCCTACGCATTACGAGTGCGTCGCTCTACCAACTGAGCTAATCCGGCGCGCGAGATAGCATTATGGCACGTATCATAGCCTGCCGTCAACCGCCAGATTGTATGTCTTCACAGCGACACCAAGCAATTCATACGAAGGGCCTAGATGCCAATCGTAGAGATGTTGATGGAAACGTCGTTCAGAAGGCCGTTAACGTAGTCGGTCCACTCGGCAGAATACTGCGAAAGCGCGGAGACATGCTGCTGGTAGGCAATGTAATAGGCCTGGCAGGCGGCTTCGTAGGTCGCTCCCGAGCTCGAGATCTCGTAATCGGAAAGCGCCGTGGCAAAGGGGCCATCGTTCGAAGCCCAGGAACCCGCCGAGCTGTCCCACTCCTTGCCAACCAGGGCAATGATGTAGTCGGCGTATTCCTTTGTCATGGCAACCTCGTTGCCCTCGGTAGGCTCAGTCGGAGCCTCCGGCGCCTCTCCCGCCTTGTTCTCAAGCGCCTTGTCGCGAAGGAGCGACATCAGCGTGGCCTCGCGCAAAAGGACGGCGGCCGCATCCTGCTCCATGCCATAGGCGGAGGAGATGCTGCTCATGTCGGTAGTGCCGAAGGTGGCCGTTGCGTAGGCGTTCACCTTCGCGTCATCAACCTCGATGCCCTGACGCTCGGCCTCGGCAGCGATGACTCGGCTTCGGGCCGTGGCCAACACGCTATCTGCTGACGGAATTCGATAGGAGCCGTCGCTGTTCTCTGCAGCCGAGAGGGAGCCATTCTCAAGAATGGCGTCACGATAGGTGACCTTGTTGCGCTTGCCGCCCACCGTGTAGGTGGCAACGGTGTCATCAAGCTGCGACTCGCTCAGCGAGCTTGCCGACGAGAGGAAGGGAAGCCGACCAGCGCCACCACCCGTCACGAAGCCTCCGAGGAGAATGCCCGCAACGAGGGCAAGTACCATCAGGATAACGACGATGGGAAAGCGAACCACTGCCAACTCATCAGCCGACTTCCCGGTCTCCTTCGCGTGCGCCGCGTGTTTCTGGGCCATCGCTACTCGCCCTTCGCCGCAGAGATGATCTCTGAAGAGATGGCACGCACGTAGCCATAGCCATTCTCGGCATCAAAACCGACGCGGGCGAGCAGGGCCTCACGCGTCTCGTCAGAGATGGAGCCCTTCACGAAATCGGAAAGGGCAACGAGCATGTCGCGGTACTCAGGATCGCCGTGATAGCACTGGATAGCCTCGTCAAGCAGGCTCCAGACCTGATTGGAACGCTCGGGATCGCTTGCCCCAAGACGCACCAAGAAGCGGAAGGCCGCCAGGCGCACGATGGCGGAGTCTTCGTCAAACAGCGATGCCTCGGCACCGTCGTAGGCACCCTCCACTGCGGCGGGGTCAACGCGCACGACCTCAGAAAGCGCGTCCAGCGCCTCCCAACGCGTCTGAGCTTCGGGACGATACAGGGCGTCGATCAGCTCATCAACATAGGGCAGCACCATGTTCACGTCCTCCGCAGCCGCCAGTGCGATGGTGTGCGACGCCTCCTGCCTCTGCCTCCTGTTGGCACCCGAAAGCCCGCCAACGAGGGCAGCCATAACGTCAGGAGTGATGCCCAGCGAGTTCTGAGTATTCTGCTCCTCCTGCGAAGCAACGTCTTCTGTTGCCATGGAAACCTCTTCCAACGTAAGTACCTAAAAGCCGCCTCTCGGCAGCGTAATTTACCATTGTACCAGCTACTCTTTGAAGCCGTCCACCATTGCCGTGCCGCTCCGCGAGTCTTTGTGGATGCCGATGAAGCCAAGCTTTGCCGCCTCGCGCAGCAGCTCCGTGAAGGAACGGTAACCGTAGGTCGTCTCGGAGAACTGCGGACGCTTGCGCCTCATGGTGTCTTTGAGGCGCGAAGCCAAGACCGGGCTGTCATCGTCACGCTGAACGGCGGCCAGCGACTCAAAGAGCAGCTGGTAGCACTCGTGCTTCTCCTCGGGAACCACATCCCCGAAGTTGGGAATCGAGCGGGCGGCTAGGATGTCTTCGTAAAAGAGGAACTCGTCGCAGTTCTCCGCCAGAAGCGAGCTCGTGGCCTCGCGCATGCCCACGCCGATAACCGTCTTGCCAAACTCCCTGAGCTTCGAGACAAGCGGAGAGAAGTCGGAGTCTCCGGAGAGAATGACGAAGGTGTTGACGTGGTCTCGGGTAAGGCAGATCTCGACAGCGTCCACCGCAAGGCGGATGTCTGCCGAGTTCTTGCCCGTATAGGCACGGTCGGGAATCTCGATGAGCTCGATACCCAGCTCGTGCATGGGGGTGATGGCGTCAGAGAAGCGCTGCCAATCGCAGTAGGCACGCTTTGAGACGATGCGCCCCTTGTCAACGAGGCGCTCGAGGATGCACTTCACATCAGGCATCGGACCAACCTCTTGGTGGCCGTTGCGCTTGCGCCTCCCGGTACCCAAGGCAAGGTTCTCGTAGTCGATAAGAACCGCCATGGACCTTTGGCTATCTTGAACCATGTATGTCTTCAATTCCTTTCATCTTGGCCAAGCCGGACGGAGCCGAGCTGGCCAGCTTACTCATGATGGTGGCCACAACCACATTCGTGGCCATCCTCATGGTCGTGATGGCCTCCGCAGCCGCAGCCTCCCCCGCAGCCGCATCCCTGGCCATCATCGTTGCCTTCCAGCACAGACCAGTCGAGACCCGCCGCCGTAGCGGAGGCCTCGTCTTCGTAGAGCAGGGCGAGGGCCTGCGTGCCCATGCGGGAACCGCCCACCTGGAAGAGCGTATCGTACAGCATGTACCCGGTTTCGGCACCGGGCAACGTGAGCTCGAGATTTTCCGCCTCAACCAGCGCAAGCGCAAGGTCCTTGCGCAGGTGCTCCACAAGAAAGCCGGGACGGTAGTCACCGACGACCGCACGCGGGGCCAGGCGCTCCAGAGCCGTGGAGCCACCCATCCCGCCCGAGACCATGTCGAGCATCTTCTGCTCGTCGATGCCGCTCTGGCGCGCAAGGGCAAGGGCATCGGCCCAACCCACCATGCAAGAGGCAAGCGAGACCTGATTGCACAGCTTAGCGGCCTGTCCCGCCCCCGGATTGTCAAAGTAGAAGATCTTGCTGGAGAAGGTCTTCAGCAGATCGAGCAAGGGGGCGACCTGCTGCTCCTGGGCACCGACGATCAGGGTAAGCGTACCGGCAAGGGCGCCCTCCTCGCCACCGGTCACCGGGCAGTCAAAGGCGTGCTTGTCCATGACCTCGGCGGCGTCATGCAGCTCACGCGCAAGCTGTGGAGAGCTCGTGGTGAGGTCGATGAGGTAGGCACCCTTGGGCGCCGCCTCCAGGATGCCGTCCGGCCCCAGATAAACGTCTTCGACATCGCCGGGAAGACCGACCATGGTAAAGACGACATCGGCCTGCTCTGCCGCCTTGGCGGGACTGTCCGCCCAAGCCGCCCCACGCTCAAGGAGCCCCTCGGCCTTCTCGCGCGTACGGTTGTAAACCGTCAGCTGATAGCCCGCGTCTAGAATGTGGCCGGCAATGGGTGCCCCCATGATGCCGGTTCCCACGAACGCGATTCTCTTGATAGTAGATGCGGCCATCACGGCGCTCCTCTCCTTTGGGGCTCGCGCAAGCTCGGCGTACCCTCTGTATGAGTGCGCCACGCCAGGTTCTCACCCAGCGTGGCGCACGAACTACCCGTATAGCAAGTTCAGCAGCTAAACGCTACGCACCACGGACCTTCTTCGCCAGGCGATCAGCCAGCGAAGCCTTCTCGCGGCGGTCAGTTGCCCAGAACGTGAAACCTACCATATCCGGCCCCACGTGCGAACCCAAGACCGAAGACACGGAATTCCTCAGGATAACCACGTCTTCAAGCCCGTCAATCTTGCGAACCTGCTGCTCAAGCCAATCTCCATCAGCATCGGAGTCGGTGGAGACGATGGCCATGAGGCGCGACGTATCCTGGTCGTAGGTGTCACGGAAGTCCTGCAAGACCGCACGGAGCGCCTTGCGGCGACCGCGATGGGCACCACGCAGGGTGAGCTTGCCGTCGTCCTCATAGGTGAGCGAGGGCTTGATGTCGAGCATGCTGCCCAGCTGGGCAGCCTTGGGCGGAATGCGTCCGCCTGCAGCCAGGGAATCGAGGTTGTCGAGCATGAAGTAACCGCGCAGGCTATGGCGGGCCTCCTCGATCCATGCGACCGTCTCTTTGGGAGAGAGACCCTCACTCATCTGGTAGATGGCCTCAAGAACGAGCAGCTCAATGGCGGCAGACTCGCACAGGGAGTCAATCACATAGAGCTCGAAGTCGGGATAGGTCTCGCGCAGCATCTCTGCCGCACGCTCTGCGTTGTTGAAGCTCGTCGAGAGCGTGGAGGGAAGGCTCAAGAAGATGGCGGGCTTGCCCTCCTTGGCAGCCTCCTCGAAGGCCTCGAGGTAGCGACCGGGAGTGATGGCCGACGTAGAGTAGTGCACCGTTGGGTTCTCCCTCAGGTACTCATAGAACTCGTGCGGGGTCTGAGACTCCCAAAGGTCATCAAGACGCTCCCCCTCGGGGGTCACGTAGGCGAAGGAGACGAGCTGGATGCCCAGGCGCTTGCGCAGGGCGGGATCGAAGTCGGAGCTCGTGTCGACGATGAAGCGGCAGTCATCACGCTCGATGAACGCCTCGATGGCACGCTCGTACTTCTCGCTGAGGGTCACCTTCGCAACAGACGAACCCTCCGAGGCGGTTGCCTCGGAAGACATGGTTCCAGCGACGTTCTTGTTTGCGTCGTTAGTCAATGCCATCCTCGCTTTCAAGTTTCGGCTTGATGATGCCGTAGCCACCATTGCGCCTACGGTAAATCACGTTGATAAGGCCCGTCGTGGCATTCTCGAACACATAGAAGCCATGCCCGATCAGGTCGGTCTGGATAAGGGCCTCTTCTTCGGTCATGGGAACGAGATCGATGTACTTCTCGCGAACGAGCTGCTCGTCTTCGGGAACGTCCTCGATGAGGTCGGCGAGGTCGTCAACGGACATCGTCGCAGCGGGGCGCGGCGCACGCGTACGGCGGTCGAGCACCTTCGTCTTGTACTTACGAATCTGGCGAGTCACCTTGCCGGCGGCCTCGTCAATCGCGGCGTCAATGTCTTCAGCAGAAGACGAGACGCGAACCACGCGATCACGCACATACACCGTTACCTCGCAGGAACGGCGATCGGGGTTGGAGGGATTCTTGTCTACGCGCAAAACCACATCTGCAGACATGGGTTGAATGTCAAACACCTTGAGGGCGTTGCCGATCTTCTCATCAACACGCTCCCGCATCTCGTCGGTTACGCTGAGCTTGCGCCCCGAGATCTTGATGTCGGCCATGCTTGCCTCCTCACTCGTGGTGAATATGAATACGGGCCACTCGTGTGCCCGTGTTACCACCGTGATACCCCCTTGGGAGAAAAATAGTCTCGCCATCCGTCAAACCCTCGGCAAGATGGGCCACTGGGTAGGCGGGCGGCACTTCTCTCGATAGAGGTCTTAGGACAAGATAACAGCGTTTGCCCCCGCCGTCGACCCGTCGCCCGGCTCATTCGTATCGCCAAGCGTGGGGGTGCTCATCTGCAGGGGAACATTTTCGATGACGTAGCCATCGTTCAGGGAGGGAAGGCCCTTGACCCACCTCGAGCGAATAATCTCCATATACCCGTCATTGAGGATGGTGGTTGTTGCGCTTTGCATCGCCAGAAGAAGGTTTGACTTGTCTGCCGCAACGGCAGCGCCCATCGACACCGGCTCGCCCAAGGTGCCCACGAAGGCAACGCCCGGATGTGCCGTGGCAAGGTAGGCACCGGAATAGGCATCGCACAGGACAAGGTCAACATCGCCCTTGTCGAGGGCATCAAAGCACTCGTTGAGGTTTTCGTAGGCAGTCTGCTTGAGGTCGAGGCTCGTGTGATTGAGGTCCCCCTGCGAGACGGAACCTTCCTGCACGCCCACCTTCTTGCCCGTAAGCTCGCTGACAGTTGCCGTGTGGACCTCGCCCTTGGCAAAGAGCGCGACGGCAGACTCATAGTAGCTGCCCACCATGACCGACGAGCTCAGATGTGAGGCATCGGCATCAAGCACGACGTCGCACAGGCCCTTGGCAAGCGAGGGGTCAACGTCATCCACCTTGACGAAGGAAACGCGCAGGCCAAGGTTGTCGGCGATAGCCGAGGCGAAGTCGACATCGATTCCGTAGATCTTTCCGGCCTCACCGCTGATGAAGAAGGGTCCCGAAACGCTCTCGGTCTGGAGACCCACCGTCAGGACGCCCTCTTTTACAAGGTCAGACGACGTCAGCTTTGCGGGGTGCTTGGCCGCCTGCGCGGCACGCGCCTCAGAAACCGTAGCACTCGTTTCGCTCAGGGGTGCATAGATGGACGTCAGGGAACAGCCTGACAAGGTAATCATGCTAGCCAAGGCAAGCGATGCCGCCAGACTCTTACCAGCCATTCCGTGATACGGCCTTTCAGTCATACCAACTCCTTTGCACCCCAGCAGGTGCTCCGTCTTCGCTCACGCGTCTCTGCCTCAGCTGACCTGGTCTTTGACCCCACACTCGCGCACTGGGGCGTTTGCTCAGGCGCCACGACGCCCTCACGACTGACCCTCTCGCCCGCGAGGCCCTTTGCCTCTCATCTAACGGGCGGTGCGACTTACTTCTAGGACGAGCCATGATCGCCGGAGCGCGCACGCCCCTGGCTTACGTGGATCCCTTTGGCCTCGTCTGCCTTGGACTGAGGTAGCTCGGATGTCTACCCGCAACCACAGACCTGGACAGAGACGTTATACATTATACCTTTAGGTAAGTTCTTACGCCCAGCTACGCGAAGTGCCCATATGCTTGCGAGAAGGACGTGGACCAGACAAGGCGGCATAGGGAGCTGGCGCATGTCCGCAAAGATGCCGCTAGGAACAGACGCGGGCAAGGGCGCAGGCACTCACCGAGGCGGCCCCACGGGCAAGCAGGGCGTCAGCCGCGGCGCACATCGAGGAGCCCGTGGTGATGACATCATCGGCGAGAAGAACGTTGAGCCCCCTCACGTCGGCAACGACCTCGACGGTGCCCCTCAGGTTTTGCGAACGCTCCTGGCGTCCGAGCGTTCGCTGGTCATGCGCCTCAAGGCGAGCGAGGGCATCAAGGAGGTCGATACCCATGAGCTGCGAGAGCGAACGCGCGACCAGCTCCATATGGTCGAAGCCGCGCCGCGCATAGGCAGCGGCCGTGGCGGGAACGAAGCAGAGCACGTCGGTATGGGCCGCATCGAATCTCGGACGGCCGTCAAGGGCGTCCCAAGCACGGGCCTCATCGAGCGACGTCGCCATGGCAGAGGCGATCACGGGGGCAAGGCGCAGCTCGTGGCCATCCTTGAGACAGGTGACCAAGGCCGCCCCCGTCCCCTTGAAGGGAAGGCTGCAGACGCAGGAACGCACGCTCCATGCCGTGGGCGCGGGGCTGTAGCCTCTCTTCAAGGCGTCCTCGTCAGCGTCGCGATTGCGCGAGCGGTCGCACTCCGTGCAGGTAAGCCAGCCATTGGGGGCACCGCAAACCGGACAGGCCCTTCGCTGCTCGATCCAGTGGAGCTCACGTCGGCAGTCGTCACACAGAAGCGCCCCCGGCAAGTTGCAGCCAACGCAGCGCGTGGGCCACAGGAGCTCGGCAAGCGCCGAGCGAGCCGTAGAGCCAAAAGGCGCGGCCATGCCTATCCCCTATCGAAGAAGGTACAAGCGTTCTCCCAGAGCGCGCGATAGGTCTCGAGAGGCGTCGAGACCCCAGCCTCGGCACGCGTGTTGGCAAGGCAGGCTGCCGAGAAGACCACCATGGCCGGCTGGCAGGTGAGACCACGCAAAGGAACGGGTGCCATGTAGGGCGTGTCCGTCTCGCTCAAAAGCAGGTGGGACGGACAGGCAACGGCAGCGGCACGGATGTCGTCAGAGCGCGAGAAGGTAGCCGCACCGCCAAAAGCCGCATAGCAGCCAAGGCGCGTGAAGGGCTCAAGCACCTCTGGTCCCGAGGTATAGCAGTGCAGGTCGCAACCCGCCTGGGGAAGGCCCACGCGACCCAGCAACTCAAGGGCAAGGTCATGGCCGGTATAGTGAACCCCGTCCTCCTCGTCGCGTAGATGCAGCTCAACGGGAAGACCCAACTCGAGCGCACGACGCAGCTGCTCCTCGAAGGCCTCGAGCTGGACCTCACGACCCAGTTCGTTGTAGGGGCCAAAGTCAAGGCCGATCTCACCCACACCCACGCAGCGTGGGCTGGCGAGCACGGCTTCGAAGGCCTCGTGGGCAGCAGCACCGAAGGCGGCATCGGAGCGCTCGTCGTTGCCTTGCCCCAGATAGGCTTGGGCCCCATAGGGATGAACACCTGCGAGCACCCATACGTTGTCGAGAAGGTCAGGCAGTCCCTCGAAGCCCGCAATCTCGGGAACTTCGAAGCCCCGGAGCTTCGCAGCCGCAAGGAGCTCTCCAGCCTGCTCGATCGTCCGGTCAATCTCTGCCAGGGCAGACGACGCATCATGGGCATCTCCCACCGGGTCAAGCGGCAAGACCATGAGGCGCACTCCCACGAGCGCGGCGCGAGCCAAGGCCGTGGCTGCGTCGACCTCGCGGCCATGCAGGTGCGTCAGGTGCGCATGGGTATCCGCAAGCGGGGCAAGGGGTGCGGGCACATCAACGGGGCGCCCCTTCTTGTCGTGGAAGAGGCAACCGTCCTCCCCCAGGAGGCCCGTCAAGGCAGCATTGACATCCCAGCTCATGCGGACTCCTCCCCAAGGGCACGCGCAAGCGAGACGAACTGCTCAACATCGAGCGTCTCGGCACGGCAGCTGGGCGAGATGCCCGTCTGCTCGAAGGCGGCATCAAGCAGCGCCTTGTCGAAGCCCTTGGCAGCCATGGAGTTGCGAATGGTCTTCCGACGCTGCGCAAAGGCGGCGTCGATGACGGCGGGCGTATTCGCGGGCGCGTCTTCGATCGGTGCGCGCTCGATGCGCACCACGGCGGAATCCACGTGTGGCGGCGGCATGAAGTTGCCCGGCCCCACCTCGAAGCGACCGGTCACACGACCATACAGGGCGAGCTTGGCCGTGTAGGCACCGTAGGCCTTGGTTCCCGGATGGGCGGCGATGCGGTCAGCCACCTCTGCCTGCACCATCACCACGGCCTCGCGCACGCTCGGCAGGCTCTGGAAGACACCGAGGATGAGCGTGGCTGCCACCTGGTAGGGAAGGTTCGAGACGAAGGCAGTCGGCGCCTCGGGAAGGTGGTCGGGAATGACCTTGAGCGCGTCGCCCATGACGAGCTCGAAGCGGCCCGTTGGCACGCAGGTCTCGCCCAACACGGCCTCAAGCTCGCGATCGGCCTCCACGGCGACGACTTTGCCTGCGGCATCGAGCAGGGCCACAGACAGAGTGCCGATGCCTGGCCCAACCTCAAGCACCACGTCCTGCTCGCTCAGGTCGGCCAGACGGATGATCTTGCCGATGACGTCATCGTTTATCAGGAAGTTCTGGCCCAGTCGGTGCTTCGTGGCCATGCCGAAGCGCTCCAGCACCTCACGGGTGGCACGAACGTTGGCAAGATGCGAGTACATGGCCGCCTCCCTCGCAGCTACGTAGCTATCGAAAAGGGAGCACCCCTCAGGGCCAAAGGCCCAGGGATGCTCCCCGTTGTTACTCAGTGACTATTTGTCGTCGGACTGCAGGCGCGGGAAGAGCGCGTCACCCTTGGTCACGGGCACGCCACCCTTCAGGCCACCCCAGGCGCAGATGCCGAGCAGATCGTCCGTCTCGACCTCATCCTCAAGGGAGAGGCGACGCAGGACCTCGGCAGAGGTCTCAGGCATGAAGGGCGTCAGCAGGTGGGCAGAGATGCGGATGGCCTCCAGGAGATTGGCCATCACCTGCACCAGCTCGTCAGCGCGGGCCTCGTCCTTGGCGATGGCCCAGGGCGCACTGTCCTCGATGTAGTGGTTGGCCGCATGCACGAGCTCCATGACCTCGTCTTTGGCAACGCCATAGGCAACGCGGTCCATGGCTGCGCCATAGCGCTCGGCAAGGCCGTCGGCGATGGAGCGCAGCGGGTTGTCCAGCGTCTCCCAGCCTGCGGGCAGCTCGGGCGTCTTGCCGTCGAAGTACTTGGCGCTCATGTTGAGCGTGCGGCTCACCAGGTTGCCCCAGCTGTTTGCGAGGTCGGCGTTGTAGACCTGCTCCATACGGCCATAGCTGATGCCGCCATCCTCGCCCGGCACGCAGTCGGTCATGAAGTAGTAGCGATAGCCCTCCACGCCGAGCAGGTCGATCACGTCCTGCGGAGCGATGGCGTTGCCGAGCGACTTCGACATCTTGCGGGTCTGACCGGTCTCCTCGTCACGCACCATGAGGAAGCCGTGCGCGAAGACGTGCTCGGGCAGAGCCTCGCCAAGCGCCATGAGCATGGCGGGCCAGATAACGCAGTGGAAGCGAATGATGTCCTTGCCCACGACGTGGAACTGGGCAGGCCAACGACGTGCGTACTCCTCAGCCATGGACGGGTCGCCGTAGCCCACTGCCGTGGCATAGTTGAGCAGCGCGTCAAACCAGACGTAGGTCACGTGGCCATCGTCGAAGGGCACGGGAATGCCCCAGTCAAAGCTGGTGCGGCTCACGGAGATGTCGCGCAGGCCGCCCTCGACGAAGGTGCGGACCTCGTTCATGCGGAAGTCGGGCATGACGAACTCGGGATGCTCGTCGTAAAGGGCGAGCAGGCGATCCTGGAACTCAGAGAGCTTGAAGAACCAGCTCTCCTCCTGCACGCGCTGCAGCGGGCGCTGACAATCCGGACAGAGGTGCTGACCCTCGGTACCGTGCTCCTCGTCGGCCTTGTCTACCTGCGTGTCGGTGAAGTAGGTCTCCTCGTGTACGCAATACCAGCCGTCATAGCTGCCCTTGTAGATGTAGCCGGCCTCACGCATGCGCTCCCAGAGGTACTGCACGGCCTTGACCTGACGCTCCTCGGTGGTACGGATGAAGTCGTCGTTGGAGATCTCGAGGGTCTCCCAGATCTTATGAAAGTCGGGGGCGAGGCTGTCACACCACTGCTGCGGAGTCATGTCGTGCTCCTCAGCTGCCTTCTGGACCTTCTCGCCATGCTCATCCAGACCGGTGAGGAACTTCACGTCGTAGCCGCAGGCACGCTTATAGCGAGCCATGACATCGCAGAGGATGGTGCAGTAGGCGGTGCCCAGGTGTGGCTTAGCGTTGACGTAGTAAATCGGGGTAGTGATGTAGAAACTCGGCTTGTCAGCCATAAAACGCCTCCCAATGACGAAGGTTCTTGCAACCTGTCAAGTATAGCGCGCATGGAGGTCGGTGGATGGCAGTACGCCGGGACGCGAAGATCAAGCAGGAAATACGGACTCCGACGGCCGGGGCCGTTCAAGTCCGTAATAGCAGCCACCGTTTCGCGGACTCCGACGGCCGGAGCCGCCCAAGTCCGTAAAAGTGCCCCTTGTTTCGCGGACTTCGACGGCCGGGGCCGCTCAAGTCCGTCAAGGCGCCCCTAGTTTTACGGATTTGAACGGTCTGAGCCGCCCGAGTCCGTAAACAAAAACACGTCACACCGGCAACCCTCCGGCGGGAGGTTTGCCAGGAGGTCGAGACCCAAGCTCACAACACCACTGCCGGTAAGTTGGAGAAACAGAGCCCTGTAATCACAACTATGCGGCAACCGTGCCGGTAAGTTGGAGAAACAGGGCCCCGCAATCACAACTATGCGGCAGCGCTGCCGGTAAGTTGGAGAAAAGTGGCCCCGAAATCACAACTATGCGGCAGCGCTGCCGGTAAGTTGGAGAAACAGGGCCCCGTAATCACAACTATGCGGCAACCGTGCCGGTAAGTTGGAGAAAAGTGGCCCCGTAATTACAACTTTGCGGCATGCACTCGATGACTGCGGTCCGCCAAAGAGTGACGTCCCGGATTGCCATCGTCAGTGGATATCCCCTTGTTACGCAAATCCGTGCTAGCGGGCTGCAACGATACGGTCGTAGAGTTCGGCGCGGGCTATGCCGTAGGTCTTGGCCAGGCGCTTGG
>CAJOKK010000011.1 GCA_905235165.1 uncultured Atopobiaceae bacterium
AAAAATCCCCTCTTGCAGAAAGTTGGTTTTCGTAGGGCCTCCGTCAACCACGCAGCCTATAATCTTGTGCCCGTTCTTGTCACGTTTTGTTACTGGGGTAACAATTCCTGACATTTGGAGGGTCGTTCTTGTCGGGTTTTGTTACTCCAGTAACATTTCCTGACATTTGGAGGGTCGTTCTTGTCGGGTTTTGTTACTCCAGTAACATTTCCTGACATTTGGAGGGCCGTTCTTGTCGGGTTTTGTTACTCCAGTAACATTTCCTGACATTTGGAGGGCCGTTTTTGTCGGGTTTTGTTACTCCAGTAACATTTCCTGACAAAATCCCCTCTTGCAGAAAGTTGGTTTTCGTAGGGCCTCCGTCAACCACGCAGCCTATGGTCTTGTGGCGATATGGCCGTTCGCCGTTGTGCTGCGATAGCGCTCGACGGAGTAACGTCCTTCCCGATTTCGCTGTCCTACAGGGAGTTCGACGGGCGGAATCCCAGTTCAGGGTAGGGGCAGTTCAAGACGGAATCAACTTTCTGCAAGAGGGGATTTTGTTACAAAATGGCCAGGGCCTGCGTTAGCCTGCGGATGTGATGAGCCAAACCACCAGCATGATGATGAGCACGATGGCGATGACGCCAAGCACGGAGACAAGGTAGAACTGGGTGCGCTTGCCCTTCGTGCTGTTGCGCATGGACTGTTCCGACTGGGCGAGGATCGTGACCTCTCGTTGCAGCTCGGCCAATTTGGCCTTGTCGGCTTGGATGGTCTCGTAGAGCTTGCTGGTGAGCTCGGGCGTCGTGTGGATGTCGTTGGCCTCGTCCAAGACGGCCTGCTGCTCATTGAGCTGCTCGGTGAGGGTCTCTATCTGCTTTTGCAGCGACTGGGACTGCGCGCTGCGCTCGTCGATGGCGGCGCTGATCTCCTGCTCAGCGGCTCGACATTGCTTGTAAAGCGTGTCGTGCTCGTTTCTGCTGGTAAGAGCCTCCCTTTTGGCGGCGTCGGCAGCCTGCTCAGCGGCAGTTACCTCCTGGCGCAGCGAGAAGAGCTTCTCCTGCGCGTCATGTGCCTCACTTCGGACTTGGGCGCTTACCCGCTCGGCCTCCTTGCGCGCTTCCTCGGCCTGCGCGTTCGCCTCCTGAGCCTTCTTGGCCGCCTCTTCTAGGGCTTCCGCTGAAGCCTGAGGGTCTGCCTTGAGCTTGTCGTATTGGTTCTGGGCGATGCGCAGCCGCTCCTGGGCACCGTCGAGTGCGCGATTGACCGAGGTGATGCTTGAGTCGCGCTTGCTGGTCGCTTCGGCTGAGGCACCCTCTGCCGCCTTGACGGCACGACGGGCGTTGGCCAGGGCGAGCGAGGCCTCGTCGGAGTCGTTCTGTGCCGTGTCCATGCGCTCGCGAAGGGGGCTGATCTTCTCCTCGTTGGCAAGCTTCAGGGCCTCGAGTTGTGCCGAGAGCTGCTCGGACTCTGCTGCCAGCGTTTCACGCTGCTTCTCGCAGGCGGCAATCTGCGCCTGGGTCTGCTGGACCTTGGCCTGTTGCGTTACCGAGATCTTGTCGAAGGCGTTTTCAATCTCGATGCGATGCGCAAGGGTCGATGAATCATCGTCGACCTTCTTCTGCAGCTCTTCGAGCTCCGTTCGGGTGTTGGCGTGTTGCTTTGAGAGGCTCCGAAGGTCACGGACGGCATTAAGGCCCGACTTCAGTTGGCCATCGCTTTCGCCTTCCTGCTGAAGCTTCATTTCCTTCGATGATGTGTCAGTGGTCATCTTTACGTCCTTCTCGGTCAAGGAGAGTTCCTTTTGCAGGGACTTCGCGGCCGTATCTGTTGTGTCTTCTCGACATTTTGGCACAGAGGTGATAAAAGAATACGGAGCACACCCCACTCGACCCCAAAAGGTCGAATGTTTGTTAACATTGGGGCCAAGTTGGGTAATAATGGGGCCGTCCCATTTACTACTAGAAGGAGAGCACAATGGTTTCTAAGCAGACTACGATCGTCAACGCTACTGGTCTTCACGCTCGTCCCGCTTCCGTCTTCGTGGCTGAGGCCAAGAAGTACCCCTGCGCCGTGACCGTGAAGAACGTCGACAAGGACACCGCTCCCGTCAACGCCAAGTCGATCATGATGATTCTGGCTGCTGGCCTCGGCTGCGGCACCAACGTCGAGATCGCTTGTGACGGCGACGACGAGCAGGCCGCTCTCGACGCCCTCGTTGCCCTCGTTGACAACGGCTTTGGCGAGTAGTCACAAAGCTTCGCATCCCACAGGGATACCCGCAGTGGCCCGACGTCCTCAAGGCGTCGGGCTTCTTTTGCTTGATTTGGACGGCACGATCATCCGTGGTGGGGTCGAAGTTTCGCCGCGGGTGGCTGAGGCGCTCAGGCGTGCCCATGAGGCGGGCATCTATCTCGCGGTTTCGACGGGCCGTCCGTTGCAGATGGTGCCGAAGGCGGTCAAGCGGCTCGGCGTGATGGATTTCTATCTCTGCTCAAACGGTGCGAAGGCTTACGACGGTTCCTACGGCGAGCTCTGCTCGCATACGATGGCGCACTCCGACGTGCGCCGGCTCATGGACGTCTTCGAGCTCCTCGAGCCCGGCTGGAATGTCATGAGCAATGGTCACGCCTGGATCGAGCGAAGCTCCATCTCCTACCTGCTGGGGGATGCGAGGGTCGTGCGTTCGCGTCTGCGCTCGAGGTTCCCCAGGAACCCTCGAGAGGCGGTCTCGTTTGTGCGCTGGGCGAAAAACGTCATGTTCGGCAATCCTGGTAGGTCCGTCGTTCGCTCCATCGCTCCCATCGTTGAGGAGAACGAGACCTTTGAGAAGCTCGGCTGCTCCTTTGCGAAGGAGGAGCTTTGCGACGAGGCGGTCCGCCGCCTTGAGGAGTTGGGCGGCTTTACGGCAGCGCGGGTGCTTCCGCTTGAGCTCGAGATCACCTCACAGGGCGTGAACAAGGGCGCGCTCGCCGATTGGCTGCTCGATCGCCTGGAGATGGGGCGCGAATGCAGCGTGGCCTTTGGCGACTCGATGAACGATGCTCCGCTCATCGGGCATGTGGGGCGCTTCGTCGCCATGGGCAATGCCTGTGACGAGCTCAAGGGATACGCCGACGAGACCTGTGAGAGTCTTGCCGACGATGGTGTTGCCCGCTGGATTGAGCGGGTTTTGGACGAAGCCTAGCGCTGAGGCTGGGCAAGGAACGTGCGAGGAGAAGATGATGGCAAGCACCTACGAGGACTTTTGGAATGGCGGGCTGGGCGCCACGGCAGCCGATGGACGACCCTGGTTTGCCTACGACATCGTGGCGGAGGACCCGACCACGCACGCACGCGCCGGAGTCCTGCATACGCCCCATGGCGACGTTCCCACGCCCATCTTCATGCCGGTGGGTACCAAGGCAACGGTGAAGGGTCTTCTCACCGACACCCTTGAGCAGATTGGCACCAAGATCCTTCTCGCCAACACCTATCACCTCTCGCAGCGTCCCGGTCCCGAGCTGGTTGCCGAGATGGGCGACCTGCATAGCTTCATGCACTGGAACGGGCCGATCCTGACCGACTCGGGCGGCTTTCAGGTCTTCAGCCTGGGTGACTACGTGAAGCTTACCGACAATGGCGTGGAGTTTCGCGCGGTTGACTACGACGGCAAACGCGTCTTCTGGACGCCCGAGGAGAACATGCGCATCGCGCAGCTGCTCGGCGCCGACATCGTCATGCAGCTCGACCAGTGCCCGGGCTATCCGTCCCCGCGTCCCTTCGTCGAGCGCGCCGTGGAGCTCTCAAGCATGTGGGCTGAGCGTTGCTGGAAGGCCCATACCAAGCCTGACCAGGCACTCTTTGGCATCGTGCAGGGAGGCATGGACCTCGACCTGCGCCTGAGGTCGCTGCAGCATCTGGAGGAGTGCGGCGACTTCCCGGGCTATGGCATCGGTGGCTACTCGGTGGGCGAGAGCCACGAGGTCATGTTCGAGAGCCTGACGCCGCTCGTCTCTGAGCACATGCCCAAGGGCAAGCCGCGCTACCTCATGGGCGTGGGCAATCCCACCACCCTCGTGCGCGGCGTCTCTGTGGGCATCGACATGTTTGACTGCGTGCTTCCCACGCGCACGGCCCGCATGGGCACGGCCTTCTCGAGCCAGGGTCGCCTCAACCTGAAGAACGCCTGCCACACCCATGATGCCGGCCCGCTTGACCCCGCTTGCACCTGTCCCGTCTGCACCGGTGGCTATACCCGTGCCTACCTGCATCATCTGGTGAAGCAGAAGGAGATGGTCGGGTCCATCCTGCTTTCGACTCATAACATCTACTTCCTGCTCGACCTCATGCGTCGCGCCCGCCAGGCCATCATCGAGGGTCGCTACGGCGCCTTCGTCTCCGACTGGATGGACAGTCCCGCCGCAAAGGATTGGTAGGGGAGAGCCGCGCCCCTTCATACGTTCGCCTAGACGCTCCGTGTGCTGTCGGGTCTTACTGGTAAACTCGTCAGTGATAAACATGAGGGCGTGGCATGGCCGCGCCATGACAAAGGCGAGACTTCCATGATTGCAGCTTCGTTGGCCGCCGGGCCCACGGTGCGTTCTTTGCGCATCGAGATTCGCTCTACTGTAAGTTCTTTTCCGTATAGCCACCTCCCGAAGGAGGTGGCCTAGTCATGTCGGGACTCATTGACAGCTCACGTTGGGAGCTTCTTTCTCCCAATCCAGAGGCTGAGCGTACGCTCGTGAAGAGCCTGGGCATCGCGCCCGTCGTTGCCCGCGTCCTTGCGGCGCGCGGCGTGTGCGATCCCACGGAGGCATCCCGCTTTCTCTCGCCCTCCCTCACGCGCGACTGGGCCGACCCCCTTGACATTCCCGGCATGCGCCAAGCGGCGGATCGCGTGGAGCAGGCCCTGCGCAACCACGAGCGCATCACCATCTACGGAGACTTTGACGTTGACGGCATGAGCGCCACCTGCCTGCTTACGCTTGCCTTGCGCCGTCTGGGCGGCATGGTTCACCCCTTCATCCCGCATCGCTTTGGTGAGGGCTATGGCCTGTCGCGCGAGGCGCTTGACCGCCTTCGGCAAGAGAGCGATCCCAAGCTGATCATCACGGTGGACAACGGCATCTCGGCTGCCAAGGAGGTCGAGTGGCTGCTCGATGAGGGGATCGACGTTGTCATCACCGATCACCATGAGCCAGGAGATCTTGTGCCGCAAGGCGTTCCCGTCTGCGATCCCAAGCTCTCCGAGACCTGCTATTCGCGCGAGCTCGCGGGTGCGGGCGTTGCGCTCAAGCTCGTGTGCGAGCTGGGCAAGCGCTGGGATATGCCGGACCTTTGGCGCGAGTATACCGATGTCGCGACGCTCGGAACCGTCTCTGACATGATGCTGCTTGAGGGCGAGAACCGCGCGCTGGTCTGCGAAGGCATCAATCTCATGCGGCGAACCTCTCGTCCGGGCCTCGTCTCGCTTGCCGCCACGGCCAACATAGAGCTCTGCGACATCACCTCAGACGAGCTGCCCTTCTCGCTGGTGCCTCGCCTCAACGCCGCCGGCCGGATGGGTACGACCGACGTTGCCTTCAACTTGCTGCTCACCGATGACCCTGCCGAGGCAGCCGTTCTTGCGGGCCGCCTTGAGCAGGTCAACACCGAGCGTCGCGAGACTGAGCTCGCGCTGACCGATGCTGCCCTCGAGAAGGTCGAGAAGACCTACCATGGCGGCCGCGTTATCGTGGTGGGAGGCGAGGGATGGCATGAGGGCGTGAAGGGCATCGTGGCCAGCCGCATCGTCAACCGCTACCATGTGCCGACCATTCTCTTCTCCATCAAGGACGGAATCGCGCGTGGCTCGGGCCGCTCGGTGGGAAACGTTGACCTCTTTCATGCGGTGGAGCAGTGCCAAGACCTGCTCATTCGCTTTGGCGGACACTCCGGCGCCGTGGGCGTGACCTGCGAGGAGGATAAGCTCGACGCCCTGAGGGAGCGGCTCGACCAGGTCCTCGGCCAGCTTCCTGCCGAGGAGTTCGAGTCGCGCGGTGAGGTGGCGGCCATCGTGAGCCTCGACGAGGTGACGCGCGAGAGCATCTATGCCCTTGAGGTCCTGCAGCCCTTTGGCCAGGGAAACAAAAAGCCCCTCTTTGGCCTGCGGGGCGTCTGCATGCGCAACCGTGCGCGTGTGGGAACGTCTTCAAACCACCTGCGCTTCAACGTCACCGACGGCGTGACGAGCATGCCGGCCATCATGTTTCGCGTTCCCAAGATCGATCGCGCCGTTAAGTGCGAGGAGGCGGTCGACCTGGTGTTCGAGGCCGTGAACGAGACCTGGCAGGGGCAGACCAAGCCCAAGCTCATGGTGCGTGACATCATCTATCGCCATCCTGACGCGACCAAGCTTCCAGAAGACAGCCACATAGCCTCCTTCACCGACGAGCTCTTCTTGCGCGCTCCCGAGTTTCTCCTGCGTGATGACTATGCCGGTATCGCGGATTCGGCCGGCTTCAACACCAAGGTCGTTGGCGTGAGCTTTGAGGAGCGCCAATCGGTCGTGGCAACGCTCTCTGCCGGCGATTCCCTGAAGATCGCGCGTGAGTGCAGCAACGAGGTTGACCCCAATGCGATGGCCGTCTTTACCTTGGCGGGCCTGCAGGTAGGCTACCTGCGCCGCCAGATCTCTGCCGTGCTCGCCCCCATCGTGGACGCGGGCGGGGTGCGCTATGAGGCTGCGGTGAGCGAGGTGACCGGTGGTACGGATGGCCGCTCCTTCGGCGTCAACGTGCATGTCAGTCGCATTGACGCCACGGTTGAGGACCAGGGTGAGAAACAGCGCCTGCAAGAGGTGCGCGATCGCCTTGCCAAGAGTGACTACGCGCAGTTGACCGAGGACCTGCGCCGGCAGATGATCGGTGATCACGCGCTGCTCCCTGCCCAGCGTGAGGCGCTCAATGCCCTCGGGCAAGGGAATAACGTCCTTGCCATCATGGCTACGGGTCGTGGCAAGTCGCTCATCTTCCACATCCATGCCGCTCGCGAGGCCCTGGTCAGGGGTCGTGCCAGTGTGTTCGTCTATCCGCTTCGTGCGCTCGTTGCCGACCAGGCCTTCCACCTGTCCGAGGCCTTTGGCGAGCTGGGCATGACCGTGCGCGTGTTGACGGGCGAGACCTCGCTTGCCGACCGCGACGCGACCTTCTCCGCGCTTGAGTCGGGCGAAGTTGACGTCCTGCTCACCACACCCGAGTTCTTGACCATCCACGTCGAGCGCTTTGCCTCGACCGGCCGCGTGGGTTTTGTCGTCATCGACGAGGCCCACCATGCGGGCACGGCCAAGGGCGGGAGCCGCAGCTCCTACCTGTCCATGCCTGAAGTCCTGCAGGCGCTTAACAACCCGACGGCCCTGGCCGTCAGCGCCACGGCGGCTGACGAGGTGGCCCGGGAGATCTGCCGCCTGCTCTCGATTGACGAGAACAACGTCCTCGTTGACCGGAGCGTTCGCGAGAACCTGCAGGTGAGGGATTGCCGCGGCACGCGCGACCGCGAGGCGGCGCTCATCTCGGCCGTCTCGGGTGGCGAGAAGACCGTGGTCTACGTCAACTCGCGTGAGCAGTCCATCTCGCTTGCGCGCATGCTCAGGACCGCCGTGCCCGAGCTTGGCTCCCGCATTGCCTTCTACAATGCGGGCCTCACGCGCAGCGACCGCTCCCGGGTGGAGGAGGCCTTCCGCTCGGGCGAGCTTACCTGCATCGTCTCGACGAGCGCCTTCGGCGAGGGCGTCAACCTGCCGGACATCCGCAACGTCATGCTCTATCACATGCCCTTTGGCCAGATCGAGTTCAACCAGATGAGCGGCCGAGCGGGGCGCGACGGCCAGCCTTCGCAGGTCTGGCTGCTCTTTGGAGCGGGAGACGCGCGCATCAACGAGCGCATCATCGCCTCTTCGGCGCCCGAGCGACCGGAGCTCGTTGCCCTCTATCGCACGCTCCGTGCCATCGCCGAGCAGACGGTCGTCCAGACGGGGGAGGAGTTCTTCTCCCTGACCAACGGCGAGATTGCCCAGCAGGCCTCGGCCGTCGACCCTCGCGTTGCCCTTGACGACCAAACCGTCTCGACGGGGATTTCGATCTTCCGCGAGCTGGGCCTCGTGGAGACGATGGGTTTCTCCGCCGCGCGTCGCATTTGTGTTAAGAGGTCTCCCGGAAGGGTAGAACTGGAGGCCTCTACTCGCTATCTTGAGGGTCTACACGCGCGTGACGAGTTTATCAACTTCCGCAATTGGGCTCTGAACGCATCGCCCGAGCAGATGCTCGAGCGTATTAACCGTCCTATCACCCCTGGCTTCGGTCGGGTGGTTGATCAATAGAAGGAGGCGCCATGGCTGACGAAGTGACTCGTGAGGCGCAGTCAAGCGCACCGATTCCCGCTGCCGACAACTATCGCGTCTTGCGCAACACCTGCAAGAGCTACCTCGACGAGGATTCGCTTGCCAAAATCGAGGAAGCCTATCGCTATGCCGCCGAACACCATCGCGACCAGCGCCGTCGTTCCGGTGAGCCCTACATCAACCATCCGGTGGAGGTTGCCATCATCTTGGCGGGAGACCTCCATATGGATGAGGACACCATCTGCGCCGCGCTCCTGCACGACACGGTTGAGGACACCGACGCCACCAACGAGGACCTCGTCGAGCGCTTTGGCCAGACGGTTGCCGACCTTGTTGACGGCGTGACGAAGCTGACGCAAGTCACGGTTTCTTCCATCGACGAGAAGCAGGCCAACAACCTGCGCAAGATGTTTCTGGGCATGTCGCGCGACATCCGCGTGGTCATCATCAAGATCGCCGACCGCCTGCACAACATGCGCACCCTTGCTGCCTTGCCGACCGAGAAGCGCCGCTTCAAGGCCAAGGAGACCATGGACGTGTACGCCCCCCTGGCCGATCGCCTGGGCATCTCGTCCATAAAGTGGGAGCTGGAAGACCTCGCCTTCTTCTACCTGCAGCCCGAGGAGTACGAGCGCGTGGCGCGCATGGTACGCGACACGCGCGCCCAACGCGAGCACGACACGGCGGTGGCCATCAAGACGCTCGATGACGAGCTGGTGAAGACGGACGTCGAGGAGTACCAGATCAAGGGCAGGCCCAAGCACCTGTGGTCGATCTATCAAAAGATGGTGCGCAAGGGCAAGGAGTTCTCTGACATCTACGACCTTATCGCCCTGCGCGTTCTGACCAATTCGGTGAGGGATTGCTATTCCGTGCTCGGCACGGTGCATGCCCTGTGGCACCCGCTGCCCGGGCGCTTCAAGGACTACATCGCGATGCCCAAGTCCAATGGCTACCAATCGCTGCACACCACGGTGATTGGCACCGACGGTCGGCCCATCGAGATTCAGATTCGCACCTACGAGATGCACGACCACGCCGAATACGGTGTTGCCGCCCACTGGCTCTACAAGCGCAGCGGCAACTCGCTGGGGCACATGTCGGCGGGAGACCAGTCGATCAACTCCACCATCAACCATATCCGCCGCAGCTTTGACTGGGCTGCCGACGAGGACATGGGAGATGCCGACGAGTACCTCGACACCCTGCGCGTTGACCTCTTTGAGCACGAGATCTTCGTCTTCACGCCGCGTGGTGACGTCATGAGCCTTCGTCGTGGCGCCACGCCGCTCGACTTTGCCTACGCGGTGCACACCGAGGTGGGAAACCACTGCGTGGGTGCCAAGGTGAACGGCTCGGTGGTTCCGCTTGCGACCCAGCTGGAGTCGGGCGATAGGGTAGAGATCCTAACCAACAACAACGCCCGTCCCTCTCGCGACTGGCTCAACATCGTTGCCACGGGTGGGGCGAAGTCTAAGATCCGCAAGTACTTCTCCACCTTGACCAAGCTTGACGACGCCGAGCAGGGTCGAAGCGACCTCGCCCGCGAGCTGCGCAAGCGTGGCTACGGCATCTCGACCCATCGCGTGACCAAGGCTATCGATAAGGCCCTGCCCTCGCTTGACCACAAGACCCCGGAGTCGCTCTTCGCGGCGATTGGCGGTGGAAAGGTCTCTGCCAAGCAGGCGGCTAATCGTATCGAGGCCGCCATCCTCGAGGAGTCACCCGACTATAAGGCCCAGCAGGAGAAAGCCGCACGCGAGGCCGCCGAAAACGCCGAGCAGGAGATCCTGCTTTCCACCAAGCGCGTTCCCAACCGCAACAAGCAGAAGGACCGCTCCAAGCAGAGTGGCTGCGGCGTGGTGGTCAAGGGCGATCCCGACCTGCTCGTGCACCTGGCCCATTGCTGCAACCCGGTGGCCGGCGACGACATCGTGGGCTTCGTGACCCGCGGTCGCGGCGTCTCGGTGCACCGCAGCAGCTGTCCCAACGTGGCCGACCTTTCCAAAGATACGGGCCGCATCATCGACGTGGAGTGGGACACCTCGGGAGCGACGGAGTTCCAGGTTGACATCGTCGTTGAGGCGAACGACCGCATGGGGCTTCTCAAGGATGTCACGATTGCCCTCAGCGATGCGGGCGGCAACATCATGGCCGCCTCGACGCAGACGACCGACAACGGCATCGCGCGCCTGCGCTTTACCGTTGCCATTGCGGATGCGAGCCTGCTGGCCTCGCTTCTTGCCACGGTAAACCGGGTGCCCTCGGTCTTCAGCGCTCGCCGCATCATGCCGGGCGAGGGTGCAAACTCACTGCGCAAGCACGCATAGGAGGAGGCTTTGATGTCGGATTCGATTCGTCAGTTCGTGGTAGGCCCGATCGAGACAAACTGCTACGCCTATATCAGTGAGGGCGAGTGCCTGGTGGTGGATCCCGGCGCGTCGGGCGCTGCGGTTGCCCGCTCGCTTGAGGACGTGAACGTTACGCTCGTGGTGGCGACGCATCGCCATCACGACCACGTGTGCGGAGTGCGTGCGCTCGTGGAGCTTACGGGTGCGCCTTGGGCCATCGGTGCGATTGACGCCGAGGGTGCGACGAAGGCGATTGAGTTTGCTTCTCACTATGTCAATGCCGACTCACTTGAGGAGTGCGATCCCCCGGCAGCCGATCGCCAGCTGCATGAGGGAGACGTGCTTAAGGTGGGAACGGCAACCTTTACGGTGATTGAGACTCCCGGTCATACCGAAGGCGGAATCTGCCTGGTTGGCGGTGGCAGCGCCGATGGCATCTGCTTTGTGGGAGACACGCTCTTCAAGGGTTCCTGCGGCAGGGTCGACCTCATGGGCGGCGATTCCCAGCAGATGGAGCAGAGCCTGCAGCGGCTCAAGCGCGAATTGCCTCCCCAGACGACCATCTTCTGCGGTCATGGCGATGCCACCACGATGGAAGAAGAGCTGCAGAGCAATCCCTTCCTGCAGTAGAGCCGGCGCTCCATTTTGTGACAAAACAGGCCGTGAAACGTCACAAATTGGCTGGTGAGGTGGAGGCGCTCCATTTTGTGACAAAAGAGGCCGGGAAACGTCACAAATTGGTTGGGTGGTTCAGCAAGAACGTGACCCCCCAAGCCAATTTGTGACGTTTCCCGGCCTCTTTTGTCACAAAATGGCTGAACGGCCAACGCTCAATGGCTCCGGGCGCTTGCGCGCCCTTCGCCCGGCATGTGCCAGAGGGCACATGCCGCCCTCGCGGGTTCGAGTCCCTGCGAGGGCCACGTAAAAGAAAAGGCCACCATTGCTGGTGGCCCTCACGTACGCTGGTGCCCGGAGTGGGACTCGAACCCACACGCCTTTCGGCAAAGGTTTTTGAGACCTCCGCGTCTGCCAATTCCGCCATCCGGGCTTGCGTTTGTGACTATACCAGAACGGGGACAAAAACTACACCGACAATGCTCGCGAGTCTGAACTTGTGGTACCACGATGGGCGTGCTTGTCCACATACTGGGTCTTCTCCCTATTTGCGATACTATTTCTCAGTCACATCAACGAAATGGGGTAGGTATGGACATCGCAAGCGAGGCACAGCAGTTTGTCGCACGCGTCAAGTCGGGCAGCGTCAAGCGCATGGTTGACCTGGCAAAGAAGGCTTCCGAGGAGTCAGGCAAGCCGGTTGCCGTCATCTTGGCCGATATGACTGGCTGCATCCTGCGTGATGGCATCGGCTATCAGGAGTACCTCGAGTACGACTTCGCAAACAAGCCGGCCGAGCTGCGTCGTACCTTCATGACCATGAGCCACAACATCGCGCTTACCCGCATGCTGTGCGACCGTAGCCTCTATCCCGTCTTTGAGGATAAGATCCGCTTCCTCGAGACCTTCGACCGCTACGTCGGTCGCGATTGGCTCGACGTGCGCAAGGCGAGCGCCGAGGAGGTCGCCGCCTTCATCCGCGACCACGACGCCATCTTCGCCAAGCCCGTCGACAACTTCGGTGGCCAGGGCATCGAGCGCCTCCTGGGTGGCACCGCACCGGAAGATCCCGAGGCCTTCCGCGCTGAGCTTCTTAGCAAGGGCCAGCAGCTGCTCGAGGAGGGCATCGTCCAGCATCACGAGATGGCCCGTCTCTGCGACAGCTCCATCAACACCATTCGCGTGGTCACGGTGGTGCACGACGGCAAACCTGCGCACGTCTATTCGCTCGTTCGCATGGGCCTGGGCGATTCCTACGTCGATAACATCTCCAGCGGCGGCATGTACACCTGGGTCGACCCCGATGGCGTCCTGCGTTATCCCTGCTTCCACGACAAGAGCGCATCTTATCTCACGGAGCACCCCAAGACGGGCATGAAAATCACGGGCTTCCAGATCCCGCTCTTCCAGGAGGCGGTTGACCTCTGCCTCGAGGCGGCGCTCGTGGAGCCGCGCGTGGGTTACGTGGGCTGGGACGTTGCCATTACCGAAAACGGTCCCGTGCTGGTTGAGGGCAACCTCATTCCCGGCTATGACATGCCGCAAAACGCCGTCTTCCATCCCGACGGCAAGGGTATGCTCCCGGTCTTTGAGGAAGCGCTGGGCTGCAAGATTCCGCGCTAGCCGCTTGCGCTCTTCTGTCATGGCGGGTTCTTCTCGCCATGGCGCACTCTTGCTTGCAAGCCCCCGGCCTGCGGGCAAGAGTCTGTATAAGTTGTGGTGCCTTGCATGATCGCATCAAGTGCTCTACACTTAGCAGCTGTGATTTTCAAAGCGGGGTAGAACGTGTGCCCCCACCTCGTGGCGCCATTGGAGCAGCTGCCTGGTCAGACAAAGGATGTTCACCCGCTGAAGCGGGCCTTGTCTCCTGGGACGCTCTCTGTCGCCGGGAGATTTTTTTATGCGGCATCCGCCGCACCGAGGCGCGACGTGTTTGGTCGCGACAGGAAGGAAGGTGTGAACGACATAGCTAAGCAAGAGGGTCCTCGCATCAACGACGAGATTACCGCACCTACGTGCCGACTCATTGGCGTTGACGGCTCACAGCTCGGCCTGTTCGGCATCCGCGACGCTCAGCGCATCGCAGATGAGCAGGGCTTTGACCTGGTGGAGATCGCTCCGAACGCGGAGCCTCCCGTCTGCAAGGTCATGGACTACCGCAAGTACAAGTACGAGCAGGACCGCAAGGCGAAGGCGGCGCGCAAGAAGCAGGTTCGCGTCGAGGTCAAGGAGATGAAGTTCCGTCCGAAGATCGACACGGGCGACTACGAGACCAAGAAGAACCACGTCCTTCGCTTCCTCAAGAAGGGCGCGCGCGTCAAGATCACCATCATGTTCCGCGGTCGTGAGATGGCCCACCCCGAGCAGGGTCTCAACGTGCTTGAGCGCCTTGCCGAAGACCTGAAGCCGTATGCGACGGTCGAACAGCAGCCCAAGATGGAGGGCCGCAACATGCACATGCTCGTCGCACCCATCAAGGGCGCCTTTGACCAGGACGCCTCTAGCGACGATGAAGAGAAGGAGTAAAGAACATGCCTAAGATGAAGACTCACAAGGGAACCGCTAAGCGCTTCCGCAAGACCGGCAGCGGCAAGATCATGCGCGCCAAGGCCTTCAAGAGCCACATCCTCACCAAGAAGTCGCCCAAGCGTATCCGTGGCTTCCGCCAGGAGACCGAGCTCGCTGCTTCCGACGTCAAGACCGTCTCGCAGCGTATGGGCAAGTAACTGGGCGCTCCGCGTCAGTTTTTAGCAATCACAAGGAGTTGATTAGATATGGCACGTGTTAAGCGCGCAGTTAATGGCCACAAGAAGCGTAACACCCTGGTTCAGCGTACCAAGGGCTACTATGGCGTTCGTTCCCGTACGTTCAGGGGCATGAAGGAGCAGGCTCAGCACTCCGGTCAGTATGCCTACCGCGACCGTCGCAACAAGAAGCGCGACATCCGCGCTCTCTGGATCCAGCGCATCAACGCTGCTGCCCGCCTGAACGACCTTTCCTACAGCAAGTTCATGCACGGCCTGAAGCTTGCTGGCGTCGAGCTTGACCGCAAGGTCCTCGCTCAGATCGCCTACGAGGACGAGGCTACCTTCGCCTCCCTCGCCGAGGTCGCCAAGAAGGCCCTCGCTGCTGCCGAGTAAGCTTCGCAGCTTATAAGCACTCTTGAGAAGCCCGTGGACCAAGCGTCCGCGGGCTTCTTCTGTATGGGCTGGTGGCTGTTTGGCCTTGGGAATGAGAAGCGCTTTCGTTGAGAGCTTTAGAGCGCTGTAGGGGAGAAGGACAGGCTGATGGTCTCGTCGGTAAGCCGTGCTCAGGAGAGGCGTGTCGTGTACGGGCGAAGCGCGTCGTGCACGGGAGAAGCGCGTTGGGTGGGGTCAAAGACAGAGGGCCAAAACGCCGTTACTTGTCTTCGGGGTCCTTCTCGCCAAGGGCGCTATTCTTCTCGTCACGCTTGGCGTGACGCTCACCGTTGAGCTTGGCCTCCTCGTCCTTAAAGGCGGGGTCCTCCACACTGATGAGCTCGTCGGTACCCGTGATGGGATTCTGATGGTGCAGCAGGACCGGCTGGAAGAGCCTGAGGTAGAAGGCGAAGGTTGCCGAGGCGGCCATCAGGATAACGAAGATGATGATGCGAGGCCACACGCTCACCTGCGTCATGGCAAAGGACCCAACGCAGAGGATGGCTGTCCAGCTGTACATGAGCAGTACGGCCTGCCTTTGGTCGAATCCCTCGGCGATGAGGCGATGATGAATGTGACCTCGGTCGGCATGTCCGATGCTGACGTGCGCACGACTGCGGCGGACGATTGCCGAGAAGGTGTCCATGATGGGGATGCCTGCGATGACAAGGGGGACGATGAGCGTCGTAAGCCCGGCGACGCGGGTCACCGAAAGGAGCGATACCGTTCCGAGGGCAAAGCCCAGCAGAAGCGAGCCGGAGTCTCCCAAGAAGATCGACGCAGGGTGGAAGTTGTAGTGGAGAAAGGCCAGGGTTGAGCCGGCTATCGAGATGGACAAGACGGCAGCGTCCATCCTTCCCGCCATGAGGGAGAGCGCGAACATAGTCAGGCTGGAAATGCACGAGATCCCGGCGGCGAGACCGTCGAGACCATCGATTAGGTTGATGATGTTGCAATAGGCGATGAGGTAGATCATCGTGAGCGGGTAGGCAAACCAGCCAAGGTCTATGAGCTCGCCCGTGAAGGGGTTGACGATAACGCCGACTACCAATCCGCCCATGACCGCAACGCTTGCGGCCACAACCTGCCCGAAGAGCTTTTGGTGTGCCTTGAGGTGGTACTTGTCGTCAAGCAAGCCGGTGAAGAAGACGATGGCAAAGGCCGCAACGATATAGAAGTGATTGACATGCAAATGTGCGGCACTCACGACGAGGCGTGGGGCGGTGCTGAACATGGCAGGCCAGCCAAAGAGCCTCGTTCCGAGTTGCTGGACGAGAAGGGCAGAACCCATGCCAGCGAAGATAGCAATTCCGCCCATGCGGGGGATGGGCTTGGTGTTGATGCGGCGCTTGTTGGGGTAGTCAACCGCCCCTTCGTGCCAAGCTATGCGAATCGCCACCGGAGTCATAAGGTAGGTGACGAAGAAGGATGAAAGAAATAGGGAGAGGTAGAAAATCCACATGCGCGTCGGTTGCCCTCCCTCCTTTGGGCGCGTGCTCGCTAACAAAAATAGCCTCTCGGCTGCGAAAGGCTACCTGTATTATTCTCGCAATAAGACGCTATAAGTCAAGACTGGTAAACGAGCTACAGACTCGTATAGTGTGAATTGTCGGCCTCCTGCGGCGCAAACTGGGTGAACCGACAAGTGTTTCGAGGGAGTCCAAGATCTCGTCTCCAGTACAGGTATCCTCCGTTGTTGAGGAAGCTGGAGGGATCGATGAGGACACCCACCTTATGGAGGTGGGTTCATTGACGTGCCGCGGGAGCCGACTTTTTTGTGCGCAAGCACTTCTCGCCATTCTCGATGCGTATCGGCT